>CAZSBI010000040.1:0-4102 GCA_964604735.1 uncultured Flavobacteriaceae bacterium
AAAATATAATATAATACCCAAAATCCGATTTCTGTATATATATAATGTATAACTTTTGTCTTTGCCAGCATCAAAAATGCTAAAATCAATGAGATTACCCGCACATAATCGCCTAGCAATTGCCATACAAATAGTTCTTCCATAGGTTCATAGGCATCTGAGTAGAACAAAAGCACAGCCCAATGTCTGAGCAAATAAAGTATAATCATTCCGATAGTAAACAAAGGGAATATTTGCTTAAAAAACTTTTTCACTTCAACAAAATAGGCTTTATTGCTGTGTATTTTAGTCAGTTGCGGATAATAATACATAGTAAAAACGGGCATTATCAACATCAAAAATAATCCTGATATTTTTTTTATACCGTCCCAATAACCCGAATGCACGCCGTTGTCTCCTGCAAAGAAATCGTTTACTTGATTGCGGAGCAAAATGCTAAATAACGGAATGACAATAGCCGACACCAAAGCCATTAGCATATAAGCTTGCAATCGTTTGTAGTGTTTTTTGTCTGTTTTTTTGTTTGAAAATTGTAATACTTCGCCCATATCTTTTCTAATATAGAACAAGGTTAAGACAAAAGAAACAACTTGTGTTGCCAATATTAACACTAGCGCACCGTATATGCTATAAAAAATAATCAAATAGGCTGCTATAATTGCCGACAATACATTGCTTATAATGTTTATATAAGTAAGCTTCTTGTATTTTTGAAAACCATTCAAAACTGCAGTCAAAATAATTTGAAGAGCAAAGAAAGGAATCATTATGCCTAAAACAATAATTAAAAAACTAAAATCTCTTTGGTCAAACAAGAAAATATTTATTTGTTTTGCAAAAATAATAATCATCAAACCGACAATAATCGAAGTTATCAAAACAATTTTATATGCCGATGATAAAAAAGATGACAACTGTTTTTTGTTATCCTGATATTTTGCGGCATATTTTGTAACCCCATCACTAATTCCTAAGGATGAAAAGCCTTGAATGGTTTGAAAAAAATTACGAAATTGTTCAGAAACACTTGTTCCTTCCGGGCCAATATAAAAAGCAATTAATTTATTGATTATCCAACCTGTCAAAACTCGTACAAAAACAGATACCGAATTGAATGCCGAAATTTTCAGCCAAATATTTTTGCCTAATATTTTTTGAATTGCTTTCAAAAACGATTGATTTTTTCAATAATAAATTCTATTTCTTTCGGCAAGAGATTTTCGTTAATCGGCAAACTCAATATCTCGTTGTGGATTTGTTCCGTAATCGGATATGACAAATCGTTCCATTGCTTGTACGCTTCTTGTTTATGGGGCGGGACGGGATAGTGAATAATAGTTTCTACGCCGTTTTGCAACAAATATTCTTTTAATTCATCGCGACGTGGCGTTCTTATCACAAATTGGTGAAAAACCTGTGTGTTTTTATTATCAAATTGCGGCAACACAATATCTTTATGTAGTATTCCTGATAGATATTGTTGTGCATTTTGTCTTCTTTTTTGATTGATTTCGTCTAAATATGGCAATTTTACATTTAGAAATGCCGCCTGAATTTCGTCCAATCTCGAATTAAAACCTTTGTACGCACTGACATACTTCTGTGCTTGTCCGTAGTTCGATAGTTTTTTAACTATGTCGGCTAAGTCGCTATCGTTTGTCGTTACTGCACCGCCATCGCCTAAGGCGCCCAAATTTTTGGTGGGATAAAAACTAAAAGCGCCGGCGTCGGCTAAGTTACCGGTTTTATTTCCTTGATAATCAGCACCGTGCGCTTGTGCAGCATCTTCAATCACCAATAAATTATTTTGATTGGCAATCGTGTTAATCATACTCATCTCGGCTACTTGCCCGTACAAATGTACTGCCAAAATTGCTTTGGTTTTGCTCGAAATGTATTTGCTGATCAAACTTACATCTATATTATAAGTTTGCATATCAGGCTCGACTAACACAGGTAGCAATCCGGCTTGACTGATAGCTAAAACAGAAGCAATATAAGTATTTGCCGGCACCAAAACCTCATCGCCTTCTTGCAATTTGCCCATTATTTTGTAGGCTTCGAAAATCAAACGAATAGCATCTAATCCATTGCCTACGCCAACAGCGTATTGTGTACCGCAATAGGCAGCAAAATTTTGCTCAAACAGTTTGGTTTCATTGCCGTTAATATAATAGCCTGCTTGCAAAAATGAAGTGAATTTTTGATGAAATTCTTCTTCATAACGCGCATTGATTGTATGTAGATCTAAAAACTTTATCATTGCAAAATGTCATTTAGTAAGTGTCTGTTTGACAAATCAATTGTGTAAAAATATTGATTGTACATTTGCGCTCCGAAACTTTGTTTCCAATAGGCTAATCCTTTGTCTAAGGCTTGACTGCCTTTTGACGAAGAGCCAAAGCTAACAAACTGATAATCACCCGCATACCTGTCTAAAAATTGCCAAATCAGATAATCGACTCCTTGCCTGCTCTGCTTGTTTGTACTTGAATGAATATATTGAAAATGCAAGGAATTATTAATGACAAAAACCAAAGCACCCGACACCAATTCGCCTTCTAAAAACAAGGTGAACAGTTTTATTTTTTCAGGAAATCTTTGACTTAATAATTGCATTTCGGATAAACTGTGCACCGGTGTTGTTTGATGTTTGTTTGCTAAATTTGTTGTGACAATTTGCCAAAAATCAGATAAGTGTTTCTTGTCTTCTGAAAATAAAAACGGTAGTTTTTGCAATCGATTGAGATTCTTTTTACGGTCTTTGTTCAATTTAATACCCTCGGTTGTTTCTATGACAAAAAACGGTTTTACTTCGGTCAAATCAGCTTGCATTTTATAATACAAATACAAGTTGCTTTCATCTTTTTGCGACATCAAAAAAGCCGGAATTGTTTTAATGTGAATCTTTGCAATACCTTCGGAATATAAAAAATCGAAAAGCGCTTGATATACTTCTATTCGGTATGCCATTCTAAAATCCGGCAAAAAAATCACATCGGAATAAGTCAATCCATTATGGACAAACAGTTGATTATCAGACAAATGTGCAGGAAAAACAGCAAGTAATTTTTCCTCCTTAAAAATCATCAAGGAGTAATCCTCAAATCGATCGGAATGATAATCCATATAATCGCGTTGCTGCAAAAATGTTCCATTTGCCGATGTTTGCACAAAAGCATTCCACTGATTTTGGTACTTAGAATGATATTTTTTTACTAAATATTTCAATTATTCTTTTGGTTTAAAAAATGATAACGATGCATAAGTCTTTTCTATTGTTTTTTCGTCAGAAGAAAAGTTTTTTTTCAAAATTTGTTGCAATTCAACAGCCAAATCCGACACGGAAATATCTTTTGCTAAAATATTCTTCATCGAAACAGCTTCGGGCAAATTTACAAAATCTGTTTGATTTACGTTCAGACCAATACCAATAATGCTATGTTGCATTTTTTTATTTCTGATGGTATTTTCAATCAAAATACCGGCAATTTTTTTGCCACCTGCCATTATGTCGTTAGGCAATTTGACTTGCGCTTGGCATATTTGATGTTTTTTTAGCAATTCAATCAAGCTAATCGATACAATTTTATTCAACAAAATTTGTTTTTCCAAAGCAAAATCGGGGCGAACTAAAAAACTGACTAACAGATTCTTACAACAATCGGACTGCCAAGTATGTTCACGTTGTCCACGCCCTTTGCTTTGTCTATCGGCAAGCACATAGAAAAAATCGGGCAGATATTGCTCGTTGCTGTAACTTTTTAAGAAGTCATTCGTTGAATCTATGGTATCAAATTTGATATAATTCATCTATACTTTTTAATGTAAATTGCTCAATTATCAATTTTGCTTATATTAATAATGTATAACTGACAAAAAATAGTGACTTATTGTTTTGCTTTCACACAAAATTTTGTCATCTTTGCCAATCAAAACATATTAAAAATAATTAACTACGAATATATGACAAAAACCCAGAATACCGATTCATTAATCCATAAAATTATTGAGGGAATTGAAGAAGTAAAAGGTCAAAATACCACAATTATTGATTTGCGAGCCCTCGATAATGCTGTGGCTCAGTACTATATCATTGCCG
>CAZSBI010000041.1:0-7588 GCA_964604735.1 uncultured Flavobacteriaceae bacterium
AGAAATGTTTGGCAAAAAGATTTTGAAGAAAAACAAAAAAAAGCAATAGCCTACACTTTTGACATTGACCCTAATAAAAGTTCATCAAAAAGAGTTGCGGAAGCAATTATAAACTTAGGAAAACAAATTAAATAACACTTATGTCAGGTATTAATCCTACACTTATCATTGCCACTTACAATTGGAAAGAAGCACTCGAATTAGTGTTGATTAGCTTGTTTAAGCAAAGGCTTAAACCATTTGAAGTAATTATTGCCGACGATGGTTCACGTGCTGATACTAAGGAACTTATAGATGAATATCGTCAAAAATTTGACTTTCCGTTAATCCATGTTTGGCACGAAGATAAAGGATTTAGACTGTCCGAAATACGAAACAAAGCCATTAAAAAATCAACTGGAAATTATATCATTCAAATTGACGGTGATACAATTTTACACAAAGATTTTATCAAGGATCATGTAAAAAATGCCAAAAAAGGACAATTTATTTCCGGTTCTCGCGTTTTACTTTGTAAAGAATTTTCGGATAAGTTGTTAACCTTAAAAGATTTCAAAATTAATTTATTTTCTAAAAATATAAAGAATAATCATTATCATTTACATCTCCCATTATTATCTAGATTTTTAAGAAAGCCTAGTAAAGAAATACAAGAAGTAATTCATTCGGTAAGGGGGTGTAATATGAGTTTCTGGCGCCAAGATTTAATATCAATCAACGGATATAACGAAGATATGGTAGGTTGGGGACGCGAGGATTCTGAACTTAGCGCAAGATTAGTCAACTTAGGTTTGACAAAAATTAATTTGAAATTTAATGCCATTCAATACCATATTTATCACCCTGAAAGTTCAAAAAGCAATTTATCTTCTAACGATGCTATTCTTGCCGAAACTATTTCAACAAAAAGAAAATACGTTGAAAACGGCATTTTCAAAAAGCCCTTTGAAGAGAAAAAATTACTTGGATTAACAGCTATTATTCCTACATACAACGAAGCTGAAAATATCTCTGAAATAATTGATAATCTGTCATTTGCAGATGAAATTTTAGTGATAGATTCCTATAGTTCGGACCAAACGGTCGAAATAGCCAAACAAAAAAATGTACAAGTAATAATGCGCAAATTCGATGATTTTTCGTCACAAAAAAATTATGCCATTCATCAAGCCAAAAACGATTGGATATTCATTTTAGATGCCGATGAACGAATCTCTCCGGAATTAAAAGAGGAGATATTTCAAAAAATCTATGCAAAGAACAAAATACAAGGTTATTGGATTCCGAGAATTAACTATTTTATGAATAAACAAGTTCATTTTAGTGGTTGGCAAAACGATAAAGTTTTAAGACTTTTCAATAGAAACAGCTGCGAATATAATGGTAAATTGGTTCACGAAGAAGTAAATTGTATCGGTAAAGTATCCTCTCTCAAAAACGCAATTATACATTATACTTATAAAAGTTTTGAGGATTACAAAAAGAAAATTGATGCTTATTCATCATTAAAAGCCGAAGAATTATTCAGAAAAAAAGTAAAACCAAATCCCTTTCATTGCTTTATAAAACCCGCCTATCGCTTTGTATATCACTACATTATAACTTTTGGAGTACTTGATGGAAAAGCCGGTTATACCATAGCAAAACTCAATGCTTACGGTATGAGACAGCGCTACTTAAAGCTTAAACAAATGAATAAAGAAAGCAAAAAGCCAAATCAAAAGGAATAGTAGATTATGAGTATTATTGAAATTGTCAAAAATGGAGGAACTATACTCTATCCGACCGATACTGTTTGGGGGCTGGGAGGCGATGCAACAAACGAAAAAGTAATAGACAAAATATATCAAATCAAACAAAGGGAAGCTGACAAAAGTTTACTAATTCTGGTCAATTCATATAAAATGCTTCAAAAATATGTCAAAAATATTCCCTTAGAAATATGGGATATTTTAGAAAAAAGCATTACACCTACTACAATTATTTATCCGAATCCACAAAATTTACCTCAAAAATTACTAGCAAACGATGGCTCAATCGCCATTAGAGTTGTTCAACACGGATTTGCATCAGACCTAATAAAATCAGTACAAGTGCCTCTTATTTCTACTTCGGCAAACTTATCCGGACAGCCTACGCCTACTTCATTTAAAACTATTGAAAATGTTATTTTGCAAAACGTGGACTATGTCGTAAATTTGCACCAAAATGCCGATACCGGAAAATCATCTCGCATTATTAAATGGAGCAAAGAAAACGGTATTGAAATAATAAGAGATTAATGAAAGAGAAAAAAGTCTATAAAGACGCTTTAAACTTACCCGTTTTTTCAATTTTGCAGAAAGCTGTTCATCAACAAAAACAGAAAGCTTATGTAATTGGCGGATTTGTGCGTGATTATCTGTTAAAAAATCAGAAAAGTAAAGATATAGATATAGTGGTTATCGGTAGCGGTATTAAACTTGCTCAAAAAGTTGCCGAATTATTGCCCGATAAACATAAAATTAATATCTATAAGAATTATGGCACTGCAATGATCAAAAAAGATGATCTAATTCTCGAATTTGTAGGGGCTCGCAAGGAATCGTATGACCGAAATAGCCGAAACCCAATTGTCGAAAACGGTACGATGGAAGATGATCAAAAACGAAGAGATTTTACCATCAATGCCTTAGCTATCAGTCTAAATGACAGCGACTTAGGCACTCTGATTGATCCTTTTAACGGTTTGCAAGATTTGAAAGATAAAGTTATCAAAACCCCACTCGATCCGGATATTACCTTCTCTGATGACCCACTGCGTATGATTAGAGCTATTAGATTTGCATCGCAACTAAAATTTGTTATTCATCCGGAGACATTTGCCTCAATAAAAAGAAATAAATCACGATTGAAAATTCTATCAAAAGAAAGAATTATCGATGAATTGAATAAAATTATGTCGCACGATAAGCCATCAATCGGGTTAAAATTGATGTATGAATCCGGTTTATTTGACGAGTTTTTTCCGGAAATAAGTCGTTTACAAGGCGTAGAAGAAAATGAAGGAAAAACACATAAAGACAATTTTTATCACTCTCTCGAAGTAGTCGATAACGTAGCAGAAGAATCTGATAACCTGTGGCTTAGATGGGCAGCCCTACTGCACGATATTGGTAAACCAAGCACCAAACGCTATCACGAAAAAAACGGTTGGTCTTTTCACGGACACGAGTTTGTGGGCAGTAAAATGGTTCCCAAAATCTTTAAACGTTTAAAATTGCCTCTAAATCATCATATGGAATATGTTAAGAAATTAGTATTGCTTAGCTCCCGCCCTATTTCATTGATTGAAGATAACGTAACAGACTCAGCCATAAGGCGTTTGCTCTTTGAAGCAGGTGACCAGATAGATGATTTAATGTTGCTCTGCGAAGCAGATATAACAACCAAAAACAAGAAAAAACTGCAACAATATCGCGATAATTTGAAAGTTGTTCGAAAAAAAATGATCGAAATTGAAGAACGAGATAAAATTCGTAACTTTCAACCACCTATTTCGGGTGAAGAAATTATGAGCAATTTTCAACTAAAACCTTCAAGAGAAGTAGGCTTAATCAAAGAGGCAATAAAAGAAGCAATTCTTGAAGGAAAAATCAGAAATAATTATGATGAAGCGAAAGCATATATGCAAAAAATTGCAAAACAAATAATTGATAATCAATAAAATAAACAAATTATGTTATATAGATTACGCGTTTTCTTAGAAACAAATGGTGAAGATGTTTACAGAGATATCGAAATACAAAATGAAAATTCTCTCGAAGATTTACACAATGTCATCGTACAAAGTTTTGATTTTGAAGGAGACCAAATGGCATCTTTCTACTTGACAGACGAAGACTTGAATCAAGGAATGGAAATTCCATTGTTTAATATGGACGAAAATATAAGAGCTAACAATATGATGTCCAATACTTTAATAAAAGATGCGCTCTCAGAAGAAAATCCTAATCTGCTATACATATACGATTTTATGAATATGTGGCGATTCTTAATAGGTTTGATGGAAACGGCAGAAGAAGCCCCCGGAATTGATTACCCGCAAGTCGTTGCCGCGCAAGGTTTACGCCCCGAAGATGCTCCTGAAATAGATTTTTCTGAAAATATAGAAGACGAAAATGATATTTTTGGTGAAGAAAATCCTTTTGGTGAGTTTTATGGCGATGAATATGATGAATGGAATTGATATTTTAGGGGCTATCATCAAATAATTGTTCTATAAATGAACCCAAATCAATTTCAAATGAAACGTATTTTTTTTCTGTTAATATTCGGAATGTACCAACTGTCAATTTATTCGCAAACTATTCAGAATGTGATGATTACAGACTACAATTTACCGAATGAACCAAGCATTATTGTCAATCCGGCAAACACGCAAAATATTATTGTCGGCGAAAATTCTTCAAGCTATTATGTTAGCAACGATGGCGGTTTTACTTGGGAACGTAAAACAATTACTTCAAATTCAGGCTACGGCGGAGACCCAAGCCTCGACGCTGATATGAATGGCAATATCTATTTTCTTCATCTATCAAATACAGGTGGTTATAGCGGCTGGATTGACAGAATAGTTTGTCAAAGGTCTGATGACAACGGTAATACATTTACGCAAGATTCGTATATGGGTTACAATTCTCCCAAAAAACAAGATAAACAATGGTCGGTTATAGACCATGTTAATCATAAAATGTATGTTACTTGGACGCAATTTGATGCCTATGGTAGTTCGGACAGTAATAAATTTTCAAATATAATGTTCTCAAAATCAGATGATAATGGTGCTACATGGTCCAATGCAATACAAATAAACGATGTATCCGGCGATTGTGTTGATAGTGATAACACCGTAGAAGGAGCTACGCCTGCCGTTGGACCAAACGGAGAGGTTTATGTCAGTTGGGTAGGTCCTGCCGGATTGATGTTTGACAAATCAACAGACGGCGGACAAACATGGCTGCCCCAAGATATTATGATTAATGATATGCAAAATTCGGGTGGCTGGGATTATGATATTCCGGGCATTAATCGTTGTAATGGTTTACCTATAACTAAATGCGATTTGAGTAATAGCTCATACAGAGGAACAATTTATGTAAATTGGTCTGACCAAAGAAACGGTGCAGATAATACAGACATTTTCTTATCAAAATCTACGGACGGCGGACAAACATGGTCAGCACCGATTAAAGTGAATAACGATACCGGACATAAACATCAATTCTTAACATGGATGGATATTGACCAAACTAACGGCAATTTATATTTCGTTTTTTATGACAGACGAAATTACAACGATAATAACACCGATGTTTATATGGCCGTATCTACTGACGGAGGAGAAACTTTTTCAAATAAGCGAATCTCAGCCAATCCGTTTATTCCGGATGGCAGTCATTTTTTTGGCGATTATACCAACCTTAGTGCACACAACGGAGTTATCCGTCCGGCATGGACACAAATGTCAACAAATTCTCAAAGCCTCTGGACTGCTATTGTAAACCACGATGATTTGCTTTCTATGGAAAAAAATACAAAAAATATTGTGGAGACAAATGTATATCCAGTACCAAATTTTGATAATATCAGCATCAAATACAAATTAATTAATGACACGCAATTAACTATAAATCTGTTAGATAACAATGGTAGATTAATTAAAACTTTAATTGACAATCAATTTAGAAAAGCAGGAAAAAACAAAGAGGTTTTTAAAAATGACCATATCAAATTATCAGCCGGAATATATTTTATAGAACTAAAAACAAATGATTTTAGAAAACTCCTAAAATTAATCAAAGACTAGATTACAAATGTAAATTACAAATGTGAACAAAACAAATAAAAAATATCTAGAACGAGTTAGAACAAAAGTCAGTAAAGCGATAAACGATTACGCTTTGATTAGCGACGGAGATACTATTGTTGTAGGCGTTTCCGGCGGCAAAGACTCAATGGCCTTGCTTGATATATTATCCAACAGACAGAAATCAAGTAAAATACATTATAATATTATAGCAGTTCATATTCAACTAACAGATGTACCCTATCACACAAACGATGCGTATCTACAATCATTTTGCGAAGCAAGAGGAATTGATTTTCGGCTTATAACCGACGATGCTAAAATAATTATTGAAGGAAAGCAACCTTGTTTTTATTGCGCTTGGAACAGAAGACGACTATTATTTCAGTTTGCCGCCAAAAATAAATACCAAAAAATAGCCTTAGGTCATCACCGCGACGATGCCGTTGAAACATTACTTATGAACATGATGCAACACGGAGAAATGAGTAGCTTTCCGGTAAAACTCAGTATGTTTGATGGCGCTTTCGAAATTATTCGCCCTTTGATTTACAATAGCAATAAGGAACTGGAAAGATATATCAATATCATTGGTTATCAGCCACTTCCATATGATTGCGAATATGCACAAAGCAATCAACGAGAGGATATTAAACAGTTGATAAAACAATTTTACAGCATTACACCAAATGCAAGTAAAAACATATTTAAAGCAATGACAAATATTGATTTAAAACATTTACCTATAAAGAAAAAGAGCTGAATTATTCAGCTCTTTTTATGAATTTCTATTGATAATTATTAATGCAATTTTCTGCGTTTGCGTTCAGCATTTAACAATTGTAACTCCCTGCTTGTTTGTCCGGCTACCGATGTATTTTCCTCGGCTCTTCTTATTAAGTAAGGCATAACGTCTTTTACGGGACCAAAAGGAATATATTTACTGGTATTATAGCCTTCCTTGGCAAGATTAAATGTAATATGATCGCTCATGCCTAATAATTGTCCAAACCATATACGTTTATCATTCTTTTGCAAACCGTATTTTTCGACTAATTCGGTCAAATAAAATGCACTGTTTTCATTATGTGTCCCCGAATAAATTACCATATCGTCTATATTTTCGACCATATAAGCTTGTGTATCATCATAATTTTTATCGGTAGCCGCTTTATCTTTACAGATAGGGTCTTCATAGCCCATTTTTTCGGCGCGCTCACGCTCTTTTTCCATATATGCACCACGAACTAACTTCATTCCTATTTTATATCCCTTAGCTTTTGCTCTCTTATGCAATTCTTTTAAATACGGTAGGCGGTCTTTACGATACAATTGTAATGTGTTAAATACAATTGCTTTTTCCGTATTGTATTTTTCCATCATTTTTTCAACCAAATCATCTGCTGCTGTTTGCATCCATGTTTCTTCGGCATCAATCATTAGAGGTACATCATTTTCATAGGCTTTTTTTGCCAATTGATCATATCTGTCAACAACTCTATCCCATTCTGCTTGCTCATCGGCAGTCAATTCTTTGCCCGCTGTAATTTTTTCGTAGATTGAAAAACGCCCTAATCCGGTGGGCTTAAAGACAGCAAAGGGAATTTCTTTTTTTAGCTTAGCAAACTCAATGAGTTCTAAGTTTTTTTGAAGCGTCCTATCAAAACTGCTCTCTTCTTCCGAGCCTTCTACGGAATAATCCAAAATGCCATAGACGCCTTTTTCATATAATTTATCAAC
>CAZSBI010000042.1:0-5773 GCA_964604735.1 uncultured Flavobacteriaceae bacterium
CAAATTATATTTTACTGACATTGGTGTCAGTAAAATATATTTTTTTATTAAAAACAGAAATTTTTTGTGTTTTATTAACAGTTTAATACTTAGCGTTTTAACCGTTTTCAAACGACTACAAACGAAATTATTCGGAAGTAAACGCTTATTAACCGAGTAATTTTTGCAAGTCGCCATACATTTGCACTATCAAAACAATCGAAGCACGAAAGTTTGAATTTATTTATTAAAACCATTAAAATTTATTTATTATGAACAATTTAAAAAACAATGTACAATTAATCGGACACGTAGGACAAACTCCTGAAATCAAAAATTTAGAAAACGGCAAAAAAGTTGCACGTTTGTCTATTGCAACCAATGAGGTATATTATAATGCCGATAACGAAAAAGTTGAACAAACTTACTGGCACAATTTAGTAGCTTGGGGTAAAACAGCTGAAATTATCGAAAATTATGTTGATAAGGGTAAAGAAATTGCCGTTTCGGGCAAATTGGTTAACCGTACCTACAATACAAAAGATGGCGAAAAACGTTATATTACAGAAGTCGTCTTAAATGAACTATTATTGATGGGAAACAAAAATTAAACAACAATAACAACCCATAACTAAACTGTCTAAACATTGCGTTTAGGCAGTTTTTTTTTGCTAACAAAAAGAAAAACACAGTTAACCGTTTGTTTTATTCACTTATTGTTAGCAACTTGCGAGCATAAGCGCTTGGAATGGGTGTGTCTGGACGATTGCTAGGCAGAAATCCTTAAACATCATCAAACAAAATCCAAAATCATTTCTTTATTTGTGATATTTTGCAAAAATGCCAATACGCTTTCTTTTTCATTTTCGGGATATAAAACATGTACATTGGCGCCGGCATCCAAGGTAAAACAAACTTTACTGCCGTTTGTTTGTCTATAATTGCGAATTTCATGAATGATATGCAGCGTTTCTGCTTGCATTAATACATAATTGGGTTTAGAACTCATCATCAAAGCGTGTAGGCTTAATGCCTCGGCTTCGACCAAATCAATAAATTTATCTATTTCTCCGGTTTTTAAAATTTCTAATATTTTTAATGTATTGTCAAAGGCTTGTTGTTTGCGAATTGCCTTATACGGATGTGAATTCATCAAATTATGCCCCACGGTACTCGATACTTTTTTCTGAGCTTTTTCGACCAAAATAATTGTATCGTGATAATTGTTAAATACCGAATGCAATTCAAAATCAGGGGCAATTGCATACAAATCACTTGTATATTTCAACTGTGGATGCGCACCCCAAATCATAGCCGGACTCACAAAACTACGCGCCGCACTTCCGGAACCCAAGCGGGCTAAAAACGATGTTTTTGCTTGCAAATAAGCATCAGAGATTTCCGGATTGAGCTCTTTCTCAATTGCCATAATTATTTTTGCCAATGCTGCAAAACCACTGGCAGACGAAGCAATGCCACTGCTATGCGGAAAAGTGTTTCTGCTGTCAAAAGTCCATTTAAAATGATTGATAAACGGTACAAATTTATCGATTCGCTTAAAAAAATCGGCAATTTTCAATTCAAAATCGGGTTTGTGGACACCCTCAAATAAAAATTTGAATTGTGTTTTTTGTGTTTTCTCAGACAGCAATTCAACCCGGGCTTTGGTAATTGTCTTACTCTTGTTAAGGGTAAAACTCACCGACGGATTCATAGGTAATTGCACAGCGTATTTGCCCCAATATTTTACCAAAGCAATGTTTGACGGTGCCTCTTGTACCGTTTCAAACAGGGCTGTAATTTTATCTAAATGATAAGCATCTGTTATAAAATCTTTTTCTAATAAATTCATTTGCAATAAATTAATAAAGGGCTTTGATATCTTTGATACGCATTTGAATGCTAACTTTGTTGCGCCAATGGTTTTCTTCTAATGTATAGACTACCGAAAGCGGTTTGCCCGAGCGTACCAAATCGGCTTTATCTCCAAGTCCGAAACCGATACCATTCATAATAATACCCGATTTTAAGTCGCGCAAAGATAATTTTAAGTGTGTATTATCTTTACCTACTTTTTTGCTATAACCCGTATCATTGAGTCCGTAGCTGACAAATACCGGATTCATATTACCCGGTCCAAAGGGTGCCATTTGTTTTAGTATTCTGAAAAATTTAGAGGTTATATCACCAAAATTTATTTCGCTGTCAATTTTAATTTCAGGCACCAATGAAGTATCTTCAATTGTGTTTTTTACAACTTCTTCAAATTTTTGTTTAAAATTTTCGTATTGGTCAACCGCAACGGTCAATCCGGCGGCATATTTATGTCCTCCAAATTGAATAATATATTCGCTGCAAGCCTGCAAAGCATCATACACATTAAAACCCGAAACCGAACGCACAGAGCCGCTTATTACTCCGTTAGACTTAGTCATAACAACAGTAGGGCGATAATAAGTTTCAATCAATCTGCTGGCAACAATACCGACAACACCTTTATGCCAATTTTCGTCGTAAACTACCGAGCTCATATTGTTTTCTTCCTTATTATCGACAATTTGCGCTAATGCTTCTTCCGAAATACGTTGATCTAAACCTCTGCGTTCAATATTATATGCTTCTATTTCATCAGCAAAACGATTGGCGACAGCTACATCTTTTTCGACCAATAATTTGACCGCTTCTTTTCCGTGTTTGATACGTCCTGCGGCATTGATACGTGGTGCTAAGGTGAAAACCAAATCATTAATAGTCAGCACTTTATCTTCTACATTACGCGACAATGCTTTTAGTCCGGGTCGTGCATTTTTTTCAATTTGTTCTAATCCAAAAAATGCCATTGTTCTATTTTCGCCGGTAATAGGCACAATATCTGCGCCTATACTTACGGTAACCAAATCGAGATAATGAGTAATTTCGTCAATCTTACCACCGCGTTTTTGATGCAAAGCCTGAATAAGTTTAAATCCGATTCCGGCGCCACTCAACTCTTTATATGGATAGGGACAATCGTTTTGCTTGGGATTAAGCATAGCAAAAGCCTTAGGCAATTCATCGCCGGGTGTATGGTGGTCTGCTATAATAAAATCGATGTTTTTGCTGTTGGCATAGTCAATTTTATCTACGGCTTTTGTACCACAATCGAGGGCAATAACCAACGAAAAACCGTTTTCGGCGGCAAAATCAATTCCTTGGATTGATATGCCGTAACCTTCACCATATCTGTCCGGAATATAAGTGTCTATGTTTTGGTAAGTTTCATTAATATAGGAGAACACTACCGAAACCGCCGTAGTTCCATCGACATCATAATCGCCATAAATCAATATTTTTTCGTTGTTTGCAATGGCTTTTTCGATGCGTTGCACGGCAATATCCATTCCTTTCATCAGGAAGGGGTCGAGTAAATCGGAAAATTGTGGTCTGAAAAAACGGCGCGCCTCATCAAAAGAATCAATACCTCTTTGTGCCAACAAATAAGCATTTTTCTGAGGTATATTCAATTCTTTTTCAAGAAGTTTCACGATTTCGGCATCGGGCGCCGGTTTCATTTTCCACTGCATATATCAAATTGATTTATTGATGAGCTCAAAATTACAAAATAATAATGTTTTTTTTGTTAAGATTGTTGTAAATATTTTATAAGATTTGCGCCACACATAATTTGTATAAAAAAACGGATAAAAATATCGCTTAAATAGACAATCTGCCTTTTTGTAAGCATTTTCAAAAAAATATAACCGATATTTTGCGTATCTTTGCAGGTAAACCCAATTTGTATGACAAATTTTGATATAAAAAAACGTACCCGAGCAAGAGAATCGTCTAATGCAATTGAAAAATTATACATTACGATGCGCCATCTGCTCAATCGTGGTTTTTACAAACCCTACGGAGTTTCGGGAAATACTTTAAAACAAGGCTTACTTATGCTAAGCCCCGAAATTTACGGTGCTATTGCTTCAAATAAAAGTGAAATTGTCGGACTCAAATATGTAATGGACAGATTGCCCGAAGGTATTGAAGAATGCCGCGTCATATATATGACCGACGACGAAGGTTACAGTCAATCGCATTTTAAACCGATTATTCCACCTCGCAGACGACGCAATTGTTATAGAATTGATAAAGACCAAATGAATATTGAGCTAACTCGCGGACGCTCAGATGTGTACGATATATTAACGCATCTTACATTTCTATTTATCGAATCACACAAAATACGTGAAAAGGCTGTCAAAAATGACAAAGGTGATGTAGGACGCGAATGGAAAAATTTGGAAGAAGTTGTAGTAAAACGAAAAAAACTCAGTAAATCGGATCGTGAAACTATTATTGCGTATTTATCGACATTATTAGGCAGAACATTTGCCGAAACAAAAAAAGCCTACGAAGAGTTTTCCGAAAAAAATAATCCGAATCGTTTCTTTCATATTGTTTATTGGCTCGGAAAATTGGCATTAAACGAAGCATATTTGGGCAATAAGCGAGAGGTAAAATTTAGCCCGCGCTTACGCGAACGCTTAGGACATCACGTTTATGGCGAAATATGGGCAACCCGAATAAAACAAATACTAAAAGATAACAACCTGTTAGACAGACCTATACATATCATCAGCGCCAATATGCACTCGGTAATGAATATTTTGTTTGCTCAAAAAACTTTAAAACTTGACAAAAAAGACCTCGATGTTTACCAACAACTCAGCTTAGACGAAAATGATAAATATCGAAAAAAAGTAAAACAAGCCGCTATCAAAAACGGTATGATTGCAATTGATGATAAATCGGGAGCAAATATAGATGTGCAAATTTTTGATATGGCTAAAATAAAAAGCAATGCAAGCACGTTTAAGATTGACAAGAATGCTGAAAATGCTGTGTTAATCGTGATGGATTATGCTTTTGGGGAACAAGCTTTTGAAGTAATGGACGAATTGCTTAAACCATACGAAAAAAATAATGTGAAACAACATCTAAACATTAAATCAATCTCAATAATGGGTAAAGCCGGCATATTAGTAGGCGGCAAAGGCGATATTATGATACCTCGCGTACATATGTTTGAAGGTACCGCCGACAATTATCCGTTTGAAAACAGTCTATCTGCAAAAGATTTTGACAATGACGATGTTAATGTTTACGAAGGTACAATGGTCACGGTATTAGGCACATCGCTGCAAAATAAAGATATTTTAGCTTTCTTTAAAAACTCGACTTGGCAAGCAATCGGGCTCGAAATGGAAGGCGCTCATTATCAAAAAGCTATTCAATCCGCCTCCAAAATCAGAGGAAATATTAGTAAAGATGTCGTAGTGCGTTATGCCTATTACGCTTCTGATAATCCCTTGGAAACAGGAAGCACCTTAGCATCAGGACCTTTGGGCGTAAAAGGGGTAAAACCTACTTATATTATTACAGAAAAAATATTAAAACAGATACTAAATTAACTTATTTATATGAACCAACAAGCAAATAATCCGGAAGAAGTAGATATTGTTCAGTTTTTTAGCGCATTAGGCAATATGTTTAAAAATATGTTTGCCGGTATAAAAAACTTTCTTGCAAAAATTATGTATTTATTTTTTGATACATTGTTGTACATCAAAAAATATTACCTGTATTTTACCATAGCAGTTGTTGCCGGTTTGGCATTCGCTTTTTTTAACAATAAAAACGTTCAAAAAACTTTTTTGGCAGAAGTAACCGTACAAACCAATTATGACGCACAAATTGCTTTGCAAGAAAAACTTGACTATTTCAACAGCTTAATCAATAATGATAAATTTGAATT
>CAZSBI010000043.1:0-3145 GCA_964604735.1 uncultured Flavobacteriaceae bacterium
GTGATTCCGAAAATGATCAAAGCCTACAAGAAAAACACCAAATAACACCTAAAAAATTTGAAAATGAGTAATTATTATAAAGAAACACCCGATTTTAGCTTCCACCTTTCGCATCCTTTGATGAAAAAGGTTGTCGCCTTAAAAGAAAAGAATTTTACCGAAGCTCAACAATTTGACTACGCACCTCTCAACCACGAAGATGCACTCGATTCTTACAACAAAGTACTCGAAATTGTTGGTGATATTTGTGCTACAACAATTGCCGAAAATGCAGAATCTGTCGATATTGAAGGACCAAAAATTGTCAATAACGAAGTAGTTTATGCCAAAGGCACTACCGAAAACTATCAAGCATTATATAAAGCCGGATTAATTGGAATGACATTGCCTCGCAAATATGCAGGTTTAAATTTTCCTATTATGCCTTACGTTATGGCAGGCGAAATGATTGCTCGTGCCGATGCCGGATTTGCTAATATTTGGGGACTGCAAGATTGTGCCGAAACTATTTATGAATTTGGTTCGGAAGAACAAAAACAAGCCTATCTGCCTCGTTTTAACGAAAAAGGTGATACCGCCGCAATGGTTTTAACAGAACCTGATGCCGGTTCTGACTTGCAAGCCGTACAACTCAAAGCTACTTGGGACGAAGAACAAAAAGTATGGTTGCTAAATGGTGTAAAACGATTTATTACCAATGGCGATGCCGACATTTCATTAGTCTTGGCGCGTTCCGTTGACGGCACTTCTGACGCTCGTGGCTTGTCTATGTTTATTTATGACCGCTATCACAAAGCGGTTGAAGTACGTCACCTTGAACATAAATTGGGAATTGTTGGCTCACCAACGACCGAACTGGTGTTTAAAAATGCCCCTGCCGAATTGGTAGGAAACGAAAAATTCGGTTTGATTAAATACGTGATGTCCTTAATGAACTCTGCCCGTTTAGGTGTTGGTGCACAATCAGTAGGAATTGCCGAAGCTGCTTATGCCGAAGCTGTAAAATATGCCAAGGAACGTACGCAATTCGGACAACCGATTATCCAATTTCCTGCTGTTTACGAGATGATAACCAATATGAAAGTACGCATTGATGCACTTCGTTCTCTATTATATGAAACGGCTCGCTTTGTCGATTTGACCAAGGCGTATGAAGAAGCTATGAAAGAACGCAAATTGGAACGCGAAGAACGTATGGAAATGAAACATTACGGAAAATTGGCAAATGTATTCACGCCTCTTATTAAACTAATGGGTAGTGAAGCCTCCAACGCTATTGCTTATGACTCTTTGCAAATTCACGGTGGAACAGGCTTTATGAAAGATTTTCCTATCGAAAGAATTTATAGAGATGCACGTATTACTTCTATTTACGAAGGCACAACACAATTGCAAGTTGTTGCTGCCATTCGCGGAGTAACTACAAATGTCTATACCGAAAGAATTAAATTCTACGAAGAACAAGTCAATGAAGAAAATCAAGGCTTAAAAGATAAATTAGTTGCCTTGACAGAACAATATGTAAAAGCGGTAGAAAAAGTTGAAGCTACCGAAAATCAAGATTATTTAGATTTTCACGCACGTCGTTTAGTAGAAATGGGCGGAAATATATTAACCGCTTACATTTTGATTTTAGACAGCCAACGCGATGAACGTTATAAAAAATCGGCAAGATTGTTTGTAGATTTGGCTGCTGCCGAAAATCAACAAAAAAATGATTACATCAACAGATTTGATATTAATGATTTAGATTTTTATAAACAAGCAATTGACAATTAGCCAAATAACTCAATTGAACATAAAGTCCCGTCAATTTTTTTGGCGGGATTTTCTTTTGAAATGATTTTGTTTAAAACTATATAGGCACTTTCATAAGTAGATAAATATTTGGAAATCAATAAAATAATTCGTTTTTTTATCAAAAAGACACCCCGAGAAAGTGCAAAAAGCCACAAAATCGGGGTATTTATAATAAATACGTTTTATGAAAGTGTAAAAAATTTCCGAAATAACCACAGCAAAATACCAAAACAAATTAACAATAAGAATATTAATAGTCCACTTGATAATTTATTGAAAAACAAAAAACAAATTTTAACAAACATTTGCATTATTTACTTTTTATTGGTAACTTGCGGGGATAAAGGATATATGCAGCAATTGCGTGTGTGCGATTGTTAGGTGTAATAAGATTAAAAATGGAAAATATGTTGAACTTATTCAAAAAGAAAGACCTTAATATAGACGAAACACTAAAAGAAATCATCAATATTATTGTCCCAAAAGAACACAGTTTTGAAATTGAATACTTTGAAAAAGTTATCAAAGCCCCTGAAGAAGTAATTAATCTAAAAAAAACAAGAAATTTATACGGTGTCAGAAGTGAAACTGATGAAGATTTTAAACTATTCGTATTATTTGACGTTTTGCGTGATGGATATTTAACTAAATATGATGACAGTTTTAATAACGAAAATCTGTGGGGGACTTTATCAGCAATGTTGTCAACATATGGATATGATAAATATCGCCAAGAGCTTTCGAATAAAATCTATGATAATAAATCTAAGGATTACACTATAAAAAATTGCAACACGATATTGAATGATTCCCCTTTCGTTTTTTATGAAATATTTAAAAAAGAGTTTAAAGCAGTAAGCATTGTAAAGAAAACTAATTATATGAAAATTAAAGAATTATTCAATAGGCTAAATGTTAAAGTTGTAGAATTAAATTAATATGGATTGAGGTAAATTATTTACCGCAGTTAAGGATTATGATAAAATTGAAAAGTATTTAATAAATTATATTTATGGATATAAAATTTATTCAAATCAATTGACGAATTACTTGAAAAATACAAATAAAAAACACCTAATCGAGTAGCCGGCTGACTACCAACCTCAGCCAGTACACCTCTCACACCACCAAACCATCACAACGTAGCATAGCCAAACCACATCACCCCCCCTAACAACACAAAACCAAACTCAAATAACCCAAGCAAAGAAAATTAACAAAAAAACATAACCCACCTCAAAGCATTTCGAGCAAGCATCTTTTTTTGTAAATCACCTGCCGAATAACGATAAAGCAATAAGAGAAAAAAATAACCTGAATTAAATATCTTTTTTGTAGCTTTGTT
>CAZSBI010000044.1:0-4475 GCA_964604735.1 uncultured Flavobacteriaceae bacterium
GGATGTAAACGATTTCCATAAGTGGTTTCGATAAAAAGATAGTCGGCTTTTTCGGGTTTACGAGGGCTGTCTAACAGAATATCGTCACTGCGACCTATATCGCCCGAAAATACAAATCGTTTGCCATAGATATCTATTTCGATAAAAGTAGCGCCTATAATATGTCCGTTAAACATAAATCTGGCACGTATATGCTCAGATAATTCAATCCAATCGTTTTCATCTGCCGATTTAAAATATTGTAAGGTATCTTCTGCTTCTTGAACAGTGTAAAACGGCTCGGGGTCTTCGTGCTTGCTAAATCCTTCTTCCTTGGCTCTTTTAGCATCTTCTTCGTGAATTTTTCCGCTGTCTTTTAATACAATTTCTGTAACGGCAAGCGTGGGCGAAGTGGCAATAATGTCGCCTTTAAATCCTTCTTTAACCAATCGGGGTAAATAGCCAACGTGGTCAAGGTGTCCGTGAGTCAATAATACATAATCTATTTTTTCCACATCGATGGGTAAGGGTTCCCAGTTGCGCTCGCGCAAGTCTTTTAGTCCTTGAAACATTCCGCAGTCTATCATTATGGTTTTTTCGGCGGTTGTAATTAGATATTTAGATCCGGTAACGGTGCCGGCAGCGCCTAAGAATTGTATTTTAACTTGGTTTTTCATTTTGATATTTTTTAGTAGTTTTTGGCGGTATTTTTGACGCGTAGCAGTTCAAAAATGGTGACAAAAACGCTTGTTATTTTTTAGTGTAATGAATGGAACAGAGTTCTTCTATCTCATCAATTATTTTTTGTTTTCTATTTTTTGAAACGCCTATTTTGTTGAGTAAATAATGATTTTTATACAACTCGCTACACAAAACGACATTTTGATCTAGTAATTGATTTTTTTCTTCTCCCGAAAGCAAACTAAGTGTGGTGAGCGGATAGATTCCCAAATCGTTGATGCGTTTTTTTAGCCCGTTGTCTTTGGGGTAATTCCAACTTAATAGCTTGATATTGTTGCACTTGGCATAATGTATAGCTTCTTCTGAAAAACGAGTGTTTGTAACAATCCAAACGTTTTTTAATACATCGCCTTTTTTCCAGTTTTTTTTAAGATCGTTGAAACGTGAATGGATATACAAAGGGATTTTTATGTTGCAGATATATTTATCGTCCGAATGAAATTTGCATTCAACCATTGCATATTTTTTCTTTTTGTGCAATAAAACATCTATTTCGTGCGATACGCATTTGCCTGTAATAATGTTGCCGATTTCTGCCGAATAGCCTTTTTTTTCAAATATTTTGGAAACCAGTCTTTCAAAAGGAAATCCGGAAGGTCCTAATTCGTAAATGGCTTTTTTTAATCGATATTTTGAGGCATAAATAGAACGAATTTCTCGCAGTTGGTCAAATGCCATTTTGTATATTTCGTGCGAGCTAATGGTGTCGTAAACATTGCGCAAGATTTTATTGACTATTCGTTCAATGGTTTCTTGATTGGCACCGCTATGACTTAATGATTCTTTCAATTTATCTATGGAAAAATCGACTACTTCGCCGGTAACTTTTCTAACTTTAATGATGTCGGTCTGACTCATATACTATTATATATTTTGTGCTAAATTAAGTTTTTTTAGGAACTAATTATTTGATTTTTGCTCTATTTGTCAAAATAATATCAAGTTGTTTGTAATGATGCTTTGGTAAATTGTAAAATCTCATCAACAATTTGATTTGTTTCATCGTAAATGGACAAGAGCATATTCTGGTATTTTTCTTCTTCTGCCATTTGTTTTAGCAAGGGGTAAACGGGTCTTTTGTTTGTCCAATAATGCTTGTCAAAAAACACCATTGGGCTGGCATAACCATAGCTAAGGTAGTGATTTTGTGTGGCTTCTTGAAAAATCTCTTGAATAGTTCCGGCACTTCCGGGGGTAAAAATGACGCCGCCTTTGGCAATAGCAAGCAATCCGTCTTCGCGCACGCTATTGGCAAAATATTTAGCAATATGCGTAGCAAAAGGCGTTGGCGGTTCGTGTCCGTACAGCCAAGTGGGTATGCCCAAACTGGGTTTTGCTGTGTCGGGGAACATTTTAAGTACTTCAAAAGCTTTGTCTATCCATAAATGGTCTTTATAACTTGGCGCATCTGACAAAATATTGATGGCAGTTAACAAATCTTCTTCACTTTTGTGCGCAAACCAAGCGCCGAGATGCGTGGCTTCCATAGCACCGGGTCCGCCACCGGAAACCATCAAATAGTCTAATTCGGTCAATTTTTTGCTGATTTGTGCCACTTTAATATAGTTTTGGTCGCCTCGTGGCAGGCTGTGCCCACCCATTATGGCTACTATCTTTTTTTCGTCAAATTGTGCCAAGAAATCGTAGAGCGCGTCGGTTACGGAGTGATCGTGTAGTCGTCGCGCTAAACTTTCTTTGATATCATCAGCCTCTTTGCCGGTTTGTAAATAATGATTGTAAATTGTTTTATCAAGTGTGTTTTCGTAAGACGACGGATTGCCTAATTCATATCCGCTAAATAATTCGTCGCGTTGGTATAAGTGATTGATGAATACATTATAGGGTACATCAATTTTTGGAAAGATTAAACAGTTTTTAAAACATTCCGAATGAATATAATCGGGAATAGTGCAACCCAAAAAAAGACAATCTTCAAATATTTTGTCCTTTGTTAAATAGCTTATTTTTGTAAAATCGACATCTTGAAAGGCAAAATGCTTTATTTTTAGATTGTTCTTTAGCAATTCATTTAGACTTTCATTGGATTCTATTTCGGTATATTTCATATTTTTTGCATAAATTATTTCTCAAAAATACGCATATTTTTAATATTTTAGACTGATTTATGAGCCTTCAAAAACAAATTTTCCAAAAGAATTTGTCTATTACAAAAAAAAACACACCATATACAAAATACTTTGATAATGAATGCGTTATTTTTGTATCTTTATGCGATTTTATTAACCTAATAAATACTATTTTTATGATGACCAAAAACATCCTTCGTTCAAGTGCAAAATTCTTGCTTGTGCTTTTTAGCCTGTCCTTATTTTTAACTTCTTGTAATAAAACAAAGAAAAAAAAGATTGAAGTTGATAAAGGTTTTACCGCTTATATTTCAGGATTTACTTCCGGTATTATTTCCAATTCCGACGATATTATTATTGAATTGTCCGAAGATAGAAAAGAAGCAGTCAAAGATATTGATTTGAATGATTTATTCAAATTTTCACCCAAAATAGAAGGAACAACATTGTGGTCAAATAGTAACGAAATTACTTTTCATCCTAACGAAAAATTGCCGAGTGGCACAAGCTACGAAGTCGAATTTGATTTGGCAAAAGTAATGGACGTGCCCGACAAATACAGCGTCTTTAAGTATTCTTTTCAGACTAAAACACAATCGATAGATGTGTATATGAAAGGTATGCAGGCTTATCAATCTGACAATTTTAAATGGAACAAGGTTGAGGGCGATGTGGAAACTGCCGATTTTTTTGATGAAAAAGATGTTGAGAATTTGCTTTCGGCAACACAAAATTCAAAACAAAAAAATATTCATTGGCAACATTATCCCGAGCTGAAAAAACATCATTTTGTGATTGATAGTATTATCCGTGGAGATGATGACGGCGAGGTTTATTTGCAGTGGAATCTTTCAAAAATTGATACCAACAAAACAGACTTGGCGCTACCCAAAACAATAGATATTCCGGCTATCGGTAATTTTACCGTTATGGATGTAAAAACCATTAGTGAGCCTGAACAAATAGTTGAAGTGTATTTTTCTGACCCTGTCAATCCAAAACAAAATTTGCGTGGATTGGTCTATATCAAAGGAAAAAGAATTAGGACATATACAAAGGGTAATATGATAAAGATTTATCCGCAAAAACGCATCAAAGGAGATGTCGAATTGTATGTCGAAAGAGGTGTGCGTAATACTATGGGCAACAAATTGCGCAAGGCTTTTCATAAAAAAATCACTTTTGTAAGTCTGAAACCGGATGTCAAATCGGTGGTAAAAGGGGTTGTTATGCCCAATTCAAAGGGATTGATTTTTCCTTTTCAAGCTGTTAGTCTAAAAGCGGTAGATGTCAAAATTATTAAGATTTTTGAAAATAATATTTCGCAGTTTTTTCAAGTTAATCAGTTTGACGGCAAACGCGAGCTAACACGCGTAGGTAGAATAGTTTACAATAAAGAAGTTGTTTTAAAATCGGAGAAAGCAATCGATTTGGGTGTGTGGAATACCTTTGCCTTAGATCTATCCGATTTAATCGAAGTGGAACCGGGAGCCGTGTATAGAGTCGAAATTACATTTAACAAAAAACAGATTTTGTGGAAATGTGACAATACCGACGAAAAAAGCGTTTCGTACAATGACGATGACAGTAGGTACGACGGCCCTCAAAGAGGCTATTACGATTATTATGATTACGATTACGATTATGATTACAGAGAAAGTAAAAATC
>CAZSBI010000045.1:0-11414 GCA_964604735.1 uncultured Flavobacteriaceae bacterium
CATTGGCAAAATGGGGAGTTGGTGCTCTATTGCCATTCGAAAAGCACCTGTTTTAAAACGGTCTAAAACAATTGATGTGTCGTCCGGAATGCCTCCTTCCGGATAAATACAAATACTGTTTCCCTTTGCTACAAAACGTTCCACTTGATTAAAAACCTCTTTTTTGCTACGCGGCGATTTTCTATCGACTGTTACATTAGATTTTTTATACAAATACCCAAAAATAGGTAGTTTGCTCAACGAAGCTTTGCCTACAAAAATAATAGGCATTCTAAACAGTTTCAGATTGACAAAAATATCGATGATTGAAGTGTGATTGGCAATCATAATATACGAACGTTTCGTATCGACTTTGGTTTGATAATCAACTTTTGGCCAAAGTCCCATAAAAAACAAAATTAAATTTGCCCAAAAATACTTAAAAAGGGTAAATAACCATTGAATATCAAAAACTATACTAATCAGAATTATCGGAGCAAAAACAATAATAGGAATCCCCGCTAATAAGGCAAACCATGCTCGCCAAAGCAATCTGAAAAAAGTTTTTATTTGTTGCATAGTTTTGCAAAAGTAATGATTTTTTTATTTAACTAAACACATGAGTTTCTGCAAAAAACCTTGACAAACATATCTTGTTAAATTTTAATCCCTTTATTTTATTCCAACAATTACATTTTTTTCTGTTTTTCCGCAATGGGATACCTTTTTTAGTATCATAATAAATATTTCATTAAATAAGAAAAAATCAATCACCTACGGCCTACGAGAATTTATCGTAAAATAATACCTTAATTTTCGCAATACATTTAAAACGAAAAACGTTAAACACTAAACATCTTTTTGTAATTTTGCACACATAAATATATAATGTATGCTACACAACAAAAAAACAAAAATAGTTGCCACGCTTGGTCCTGCAACCGAAAGTTACAAAACCAAAGTTAAAATGGTCAAAAACGGCGTCAATGTTTTTCGTATTAACTTTTCGCATGCCAACCACGACACTGTCAAAGAGCAAGTGCGACAAATCAGAAAAATGGCAAAAGAACTCAATACCGCTATTGCCGTATTAGCCGACTTACAAGGACCTAAACTACGCATTGGCAAAGTAGCAGAGGGCACGTATTTAAATGAAGGTGACACGCTGACATTTACCACAAAAAACAAAATTGTTACCGATAACGACAACAAAACGGCATATATAACCTACCAACAACTGCCCACCGATGTAAAATTGGGCGAAACCATCTTGGTTGACGACGGCAAAATACAACTGGAAGTAACCCATACCAATCATATCGATACCGTTACTACAAAAGTGATTGAAGGCGGTGCACTGTCGTCAAAAAAAGGAGTAAATCTGCCCAACACCAAAATATCATTGCCGGCGCTAACCAAAAAGGACAAAAAAGATTTAAAATTCGCCATTAAGATGAAAGTCGATTGGATAGCATTATCCTTTGTACGTTTTGCCGACGATTTACATCTGATTAATCATTATATAAATAAGCATTCCGATTATAAAATTCCGGTCGTTGCCAAAATAGAAAAACCGGAAGCTATACATAATATAGATGAAATTATTCTAGAAGCAGATGCACTTATGGTAGCACGTGGCGACTTGGGTATCGAAATTCCGATGGAGGAAGTACCACTCATTCAAAAACGATTGGTACATATTGCCAAAACCCACCAAAAACCCATTATTATTGCTACGCAAATGATGGAAAGCATGATTGACAGCGCCATACCCACACGCGCCGAAGTGAACGATGTCGCCAACTCGGTTATGGACGGCGCCGATGCCGTAATGCTTTCGGGCGAAACATCAGTAGGCAAAAACCCTGTCAAAGTGATTAAAAGAATGAGCAAAATCATAAGAGGCGTAGAAAATTCTAGATTGATAAAAATACCCGAAACCTCACCTATTGCCGTAAAACGTAACGAACGATTTATTTCAGAAGTTATCTGTTTTAATGCCTCTGAAATAGCCAAAGATGTTTCGGCAAACGTAATAAGTACATTTACAGCCTCCGGATTTAGTGCCTATAAAATATCAGCCCGTCGTCCATCGGCAAATATTTTGGTTTTTACGGCAAACAAACGCATCTTAAATGCCATGGCTTTGCTTTGGGGCGTATTTCCTTTTTACTATGACAAACTCGATTCTACAGACGATACCATCAAAGATATAGAGAAAATTGCCTGTCAAAACGACTTTTTAAACACCGGAGATATGATGGTAAGCATCATTTCTATGCCGATTGACAAAAAAGGAATGGTAAATACACTCAGAATAACACAGGTATAAAAGGCAATATTAACCTTTATCATTTAGTCATAAATGACTCTGCAACAGTTGGTTAACAAGCGTTAGCCAATCGTAATGTATAAGTGGCACGCTTGTTGTAAGCAGCAAAGTGACTAAAAAAAATGCAAAAAATAATTTGTATATTTGCAAAGTTTTATATTTTTGCCGAACATTAATCAATAAAAAATAAATATTATGTCTGACATTGCATCAAGAGTAAAAGCAATTATCGTTGACAAATTAGGCGTTGACGAAAACGATGTAACCCCTGAAGCTAACTTTACAACTGACCTAGGGGCTGATTCACTTGACACAGTTGAATTAATCATGGAATTTGAGAAAGAATTTGATATTCAAATCCCTGATGATCAAGCTGAACAAATCCAAACTGTAGGTCAAGCGATCAAATACATTGAAGAAAACTTATAATTAGCAATAATTATTATGGAACTAAAACGAGTTGTAGTAACGGGTTTAGGAGCATTGACTCCCATTGGCAATAATGTACAAGAGTACTGGCAAGGATTAATTTCCGGCACCAGTGGTGCTGCGCCAATAACAAGAATTGATGCTTCTAAATTCAAAACTCGTTTTGCTTGTGAAGTTAAAAATTACAATCCATTAGACCACTTTGACAGAAAAGAGGTTCGTAAAATGGATTTGTACACACAATTTGCAATGATAGCCTCAAAAGAAGCCATTGCAGATGCCAATTTTGACGATGAAAAATTAGACCGCGACAGAGTTGGGGTTATTTTTGGATCGGGTATCGGTGGTTTACAAACCTACGAAGACGAAGTGCGTAACTTTGTCGAAGGGAACGGAACACCACGATTTAACCCGTTTTTTATTCCAAAAATGATTTCTGATATGGCAGCCGGATTGATATCCATAGAAAATAAATTCTACGGTCCCAATTATGCTACTGTTTCTGCTTGTGCTACTTCGTCAAATGCTATTATAGACGCATACAACATTTTGCGCTTAGGCATGGCTGATGTAATTATCAGCGGAGGTGCCGAAGCCGCTATTACCAACGCCGGCGTTGGGGGATTTAATGCACTTAGAGCATTATCGACCCGAAACGACGACCCCAAAACAGCTTCTCGTCCTTTTGATAAAGATAGAGATGGTTTTGTAATGGGCGAAGGTGGTGGCGCCCTAGTTATTGAAACACTGGAACACGCCAAAGCACGTGGCGCAAAAATCTATGCCGAAATACTAGGTGCCGGAATGTCAGGTGACGCATATCACATGACCGCTCCACACCCCGAAGGAAAAGGCGCTGCCTTAGTGATGAAAAATGCACTAAAAGACGCTAATTTACAACCGCAAGCCATTGACTACGTTAATGTGCACGGAACTGCTACGCCACTCGGCGATATTTCGGAAGTAAAAGCTATTACCGAAGTATTTGGCGAACATGCCTACAAATTAAATGTAAGCAGTACCAAATCAATGACCGGACACTTGTTAGGAGCCGCAGGCGCTATTGAAGCTATTGCTTCTATACTTGCATTGCAAAACGGAATTGTTCCGCCTACAATCAACCACTTTACGGACGACCCGAATGTCGATAATAAAGTAAATTTGACATTTAACAAAGCGCAAGAAAGAGAATTGAATGTAGTAATCAGCAATACTTTTGGTTTTGGCGGTCATAATGCCTCTATTATCTTTGGTAAATACTAAAAACAATTATTTTTGAAATTCTTTTCAAATATTTTCTTAGCTAAAAAGTCGTCGAAGAACAGGCTTTTAGAGGAGAAATTGAAGAATATCTTACCGTTTACCCCAACAAATATCGCTTTTTACGAAGAAGCTTTAACACATAAAGTCAATAATTTACGCAACGCCGCCGGACAAAAAATAAATTTTGAACGTTTAGAATTTTTAGGCGATGCCGTTATTGAAATGATTGTGTCCGAATTCTTGTTTAAAGAATTACCTATTGCCAACGAAGGCGAATTAACTGTAATGCGATCGAAAATAGTCAGCCGGAAACACCTAAACGAATTAGGCAACAGTTTTAAAATTACCGATTTACTATCTCATAGCGCCACAACAAAACAATTAGGAAATAATATTTCGGGCAACTTGTACGAAGCCTTAGTCGGCGCAATATTTTTGGACAAAGGATATCCGGGCGCCAAAAAATTTATCTACACCAATATGATTGATGCCCATATCAATCTGGAAAAATTGGAAAAGAAAATCAGTAGCTACAAAAGCTATATGATCGAATGGGCACAAAAAAATCACTACGATTATCAATTTTTGTCAAAAAAAGATTATCATAACGGGAAAAAGAACTATTTTAGAGTTAACTTTGTGCTTAATAACAAAAAAGTGAGCAACGGGCGTTCTACCAGCAAAAAGAAAGCAGAAGAAATTGCCGCAAGAAGAGCTTATTATGCAATCCAACCCGAGAATCATGGCAAAAAAGAGAGTTAAAAAATATGTTTTAGATTTTTCTGACCAACCGATCGGTTTTCAAATGAAAATTATCGGTATCAAAAGTCATGCGCCTTTGCATAAATTGGCATTTTATCTAAACAAATCATTCGGTTTCCAATTTTATCTGCACCCAAACAAAATAAATATCAATAGAAAAAAAAAGAATTTGGAATTTGAGTTCTTTACCATTCCCTCCGACGAAAATGAAGAACGGATTTTCTTAGTCAATAACGAAACTTTATACGAAATTGAAGACCCCTTTGGCGGACTTTTCAGCTCCTCGGAAGCATTTTACATGATTCCGGAACTCGAAAATATCAATTATCTACTATTTTTACACAACGATTTTCCAATAGACATACCGGAACTGCAACAACAATTTGAGGCAAGTTTTCAAACAAAATGGGTCGAAATTAACATGGAAAAAATCAATAATTCAATACCCAACTTCCCTGTTTTTTAGCATTTATAAGCCCGATACAATTTACAATCTCTATTTTACGTTATCATAAGGCATTAATCATAAATAATTTTTTATCTTTGAGCTCAATATATTTTGTGATAAAAAAACAGCAATTTTAGTTAATCAAAAATTATAAAAAGAATGAAAAAATTACTTCTATTTAGTATCCTTATCCTAAGTTTATCATCATGTGTAAGCAGTAAAAAATACCAAGAATTAGATGATAAGTTTATTAAAATGCGTAGCGAAAACGCTGAATTGTCAAGTAAAATTGATGCACTTGAAAACAAAAACTTGAAGTGCGCCTCCGATTTAGAACGCATGAAAATATCATACGAAAGTATGAAAAGCAAATACGAAACAGCACAAAAACTGTATGATGTAAGAGATAAAGCCTACAAAAAACTACAAGCCAGCTACGATGCTCTATCAAACAGCAGTAGCCAAACTCTTGCGTTTGAAGCTAATAAGAGCAAAAAATTGCTTCAAGAATTAGACAAAAAACAAGAAGAACTCAATCAGGAAAGCAATCGCTTGAAAAAAATGAAGAGTGAATTAGAAGCACGTTCTGCCAAAATATCACAACTCGAAAATCTAATTGCCCAGAAAGATGCCAAATTAACCAATCTAAAAAATTCTTTAACCCGCGCATTGAGCAAATTTGAAGGGCAGGGTCTAAAAGTAGAACAACGCAACGGAAAAGTATATATTTCAATGGAAAACAAATTACTTTTCAGTTCGGGAAGTTGGGTTGTTAAACAAAACGGAAAAAATGCCATTCAAAAAATAGGCACGGTACTTTCTGCCAATCCTGATATCGAAATCACTATTGAAGGACATACCGACAATGTACCATATCACGGTAAAACAAGCATAGTTGACAACTGGGATTTGTCAGTAAAAAGAGCTACATCGGTAGTAAGACAATTGCTTAAAAACAAAAATATTGACCCCAAAAAACTAATTGCCTCAGGACGTAGCAAGTACCAACCGGTAGCCGACAACAGCACAAGCGCCGGCAAAGCTAAAAACCGTAGAATTGAAGTAATTTTGACACCAAATCTGGACAATATTATGAATTTATTAAAATAATGGAGAACACTAAGTTTGATATTTCTGTTGTTATTCCGACTTATAACGAAGCGGGACGAAAAGATGCTATGAAAAATCATCTTGAATCAATCAAAAAATATTTTAATAATATTGACAAGTCCTACGAAATTATTATTGTACTTGACGGACCAACAGATGGCACAAATCAGTTGGTAAAACAATATCAAAAAGAAGATGAAAATATTCGTCTTATCAAAAGAAATATCAATAAGGGGAAGGGCTATTCACTACGTGAAGGATTACTATCTGCCAAAGGAAATATTGTTTTGTTTACCGACATGGATGGCGCAACACCCATTTATATGTTAGATAGTTTTCTTGTCAATTTTGAAAAAGGTTTTGATATAATTATCGGGTCAAGAGAAATAGAAAAAGAAAAATATATCAAAAAACACCAACCCAAATGGAAAGAAACTTTGGGCGATTTTGGTAATATTCTAATACAATATGTATTGGGACTCAAAGGTTTTAAAGATACACAATGCGGTTTTAAAGCTTTTACAAATAAAGCCATACAAGATATTATACCCAGAACAACCGTTAACCGTTGGGGTATTGATTTCGAAATATTAGTCATTGGCAAAAAATTGGGTTACAAAATCATTGATGTACCTGTAGAATGGTCTGACAGTGGTGATAGTTTAGTCGGAATTAGCGGCTATTTCAATACGTTTAAAGATTTATTTTCTACCAAATGGAAATTAATAACCGGAGCCTATAATCTAAAACAATAGTCTCGATGAAAAAAGAAAAAAAGCCGGTAAAAGTACTGTTTTTTGCCAATTTTCCTGCCAAAGACATACGGTCAATTGGCGGAGCAACCAGCCTTTCTAAAAGAATTTATGATTTTGTAATTCAAGATAATTCAGTAGCGGTAAAGCATGTGCAAATCAGACATTTTTGGCGTAGCAAATTCCAATTGATTGACTACGTCGCATGGCTTTTTCGTTTTCCTTTTGTTGCTTATAAATATGATGTAATCAGTATGCATGTTACTCGCGAATTTCATGTTTCAGCGGCACCTTTTCTATATCTTTGGGCAAAAATACTCGGCAAAAAAGTTGTTTATCACACTTTTGGCGGCGGATTTTATCGTCAATACAAAGCGCTACCCAAAGCATTGCGTTGGCTACTTTCTAAAACCATTGTTCAAGCCGACGTATTGGCTCTCGAAACAAAAGATTTGGTACAGAGCTTTAAAAATGATGGACAAAAAAATACAATTTGGGTACCCAATTCGGTCAAAGCCACCAAACATTTCAGAAAAAATCGTCCTTTTGAGAAAAAAATCGTTTTTATTTCACGACTCGACCCCGACAAAGGCATTCCGGAGGTTATTGAAGCCGCAAACTTGCTGCCGGAGGGCTATCAAATAGATGCCTACGGACCTATTGACCCTAAACATTATGACAAAAACCCTTTTGAAGACAGCAAGGTTAACTATAAAGGCATATTGCATCACGATGATATCATCAAAACCATAGATGACAACAACTTACTGTTAATGCCAACATATATCGATCGCGAAGGATATCCGACCGTTATTATCGAAGCGCTTAGCGTAGGTGTCCCCGTCATTACCACCGACTGTTGCGTGATGAAAGAAATGATCACGGACAAATACAACGGACTAATTATTGAACCACGAAGCGGCAAAGCCTTAGCCGATGCCATTTTACATTTTAACGACGACAATTATAGCGAATATCAGAAAAATGCTTACGAAAGTTTTAAAATCTTTAACAGCGATATTGTTTTTCAAAAATTTATTGACGCTTACCATAATGCTTAATATACTGTCTTCTCTTTGTTGCATTCTCAAATATAACACCTATTAAAAACCACAAACTCAGAACTAGAAGAAATCAAAAAAGAAACTGACAAATCATAAAATATTATTGCATAAATTCTGTTATCTTTGTAATTATTCATTTGTGAACAAAAAAATATGAAAGTAAGCGTAATTGGAACAGGATATGTAGGATTGGTAACCGGAACTTGCTTTGCCGAATCAGGCAACGAAGTCATTTGCATCGATATCAATGCCGATAAAGTAGCTAAAATGAAAAATGGACAAATTCCGATTTACGAACCGGGTTTAGAAACACTTTTTCATAGAAACATCAAAGCCGGAAGACTCAATTTTTCGACAGAATTAGAAAAAGGTGTACATCACGGCGAAATTATATTTTTAGCCCTGCCAACTCCCGAAGATGAAGATGGCTCTGCCGACTTGTCTTATGTTATGGGCGTCGCCGAAAAAATAGGCGAAATATTAGAAAAAACAGAAGGCGATAACTACAAAATAATTGTCAACAAAAGCACCGTACCCGTAGGTACAGCCGAAAAAGTTACCGATGTTTTAAAAAACAAAACCAACAAATCATTTGATGTCGTATCAAACCCCGAATTTTTACGAGAAGGTTTTGCCGTTGACGATTTTATGAAACCCGAAAGAGTGGTTATTGGCACCAATAGCGTCAAAGCACAAGAAAAAATGCGTCGTTTGTATGAACCTTTTGTCCGATCGGGCAATCCTATTTTAATGATGGATCCGCGCTCATCAGAAATTACCAAATATGCTTCTAACTCATTTTTGGCAATGAAAATTACCTTTATGAACGAAATTGCCAACTTTGCCGAACGCGTAGGCGCCGATGTTGACAAAATAAGGATTGGAATGGGCACTGACAGCCGTATTGGCAAACGTTTTCTCTTCCCCGGTATCGGTTATGGCGGTTCGTGTTTTCCAAAAGATGTAAAAGCCTTGTACAAAACGGGACAAGATCATCATTTCGATTTTAAACTACTCGATTCGGTTATCAAAGTAAACGAAAAACAAAGACGTTCGTTAATTCCCAAAATAATGAGCTACTTTAACAACGATATCAAAGGCAAAAAATTAGCTATGTGGGGATTGGCATTCAAGCCCGAAACCGACGATATTCGTGAAGCACCCGCCTTGTACATGATTCAAGATTTACTGGATGCAGGCGCAGAATTGCAAGTATTTGACCCCGAAGCAATGGATAATGTCAAAAATAAATTTGGCGACCAATTGACTTACGCTTCAAATATGTACGAGGCGCTAAACAATGCCGACGCCCTGATTGTCAGTACCGAATGGAATGTGTTTAGAACACCCGATTTAGCTCGCGTTAAACAATCGTTGAACAATCCGGTGATTTTTGACGGACGAAATGTATATAAATCAGACGAAATGGACAAAAACGGATTTACCTATTATTCGGTAGGACGAAAAGCCGTAAATATACCACGCAAACTATGGAAAGAGTTTTAATTACCGGTGCAGCCGGATTTTTAGGGTCGCATTTAGCCGAACGTTTTCTTAAAGAAGGCTTCGAGGTAATTGGTATGGATAACTATATCACAGGAAACCCTAAAAACATAAAATTCTTAAATCAGTTTGAACATTTTACTTTTGTTGAACAAGACGTTACTAAATTTATCAAAATTGAAGGCGATTTGCATTATATTTTACATTTTGCTTCGCCTGCCAGCCCAATTGACTATCTTAAAATACCGATTCAGACCCTAAAAGTAGGCTCCTTAGGCACACATAATGTACTGGGATTGGCAAAAGCCAAAAATGCTCGTGTACTCATTGCCTCTACCTCCGAAGTTTATGGCGACCCATTAGTGCATCCGCAAACCGAAGAATATTACGGCAATGTCAACCCCATTGGACCACGCGGCGTATATGACGAAGCCAAGCGTTTTCAGGAAGCTATGACTATGGCATATCATACTTTTCACGGTGTTGAGACGCGTATTGTTCGTATTTTTAACACTTACGGTCCGCGCATGCGACTCAATGACGGGCGTGTAATTCCGGCATTTTTAGGACAAATACTACGCGGCGAAGACTTGACCGTTTTTGGCGACGGCAGTCAGACTCGCTCATTTTGCTATGTTGACGACCAAGTAGAAGGTATTTTCCGATTGCTATTTTCCGATTATCATTTGCCGGTAAACATTGGCAATCCGGTCGAAATTTCTATTTTAGATTTTGCCAAAGAAATTGTCCAAATGGGCAATAACAACAAAATAATTTTTAAAGATTTGCCAATAAATGACCCAATGCAACGTTGTCCTGATATAAGCAAAGCAAAAAAACTCTTAGGATGGGAACCAAAAGTAAAGCGAAAAGAAGGCATTCAAAAAACCTTTGCTTACTTTAGCACATTGTCACAAGAAGAATTATATCAAACCGAACATAAAGATTTTTCAAAATACAACAAATGACCAAAAGACAAACGCATAGATATTCATTTTTAATCCTGCCGGCTATTTACTTGATTGATAGCGTTTTAGTTTATTTTTTTGTTGATAAATTCAATTTTACGGATATCTTTTTCCATTTATTTGCGATTTGGTTTTTTTGGTTTTTTATCAGTTATTTTACCAAGTACTACGAAATTTATCGCAACACGGCACCTTCCGAAATTATAAGTAAGTCAATAAAACAAATTGCTATTTTTGATTTATCTGTCATTTCATTTTTTCATTTGTTTTCAATCCAAACGGCTGACAAAATCCTATTAAAATATTTGTTGTTTCTAAATATTTTATTGATTGTTGCAAAGCTGCTCATATACATAATGTTAAAAATATATAGAGCAAAAGGAGGCAACATTCGTAAATTTATTATTGTTGGCTATAACGACGAGACAGTTGAGTTTAAAGAATTGTTGGCAAAACGCATAGATTACGGTTATGTTTTTGATTATTTTTTCGACAATAAAAACACAAATGATCAGATTTACGGAAATTTTTCAGATTTAGAAAAATATCTTTTGACCAATGAAGTTGATGTGATATTTTGTTCATTAAAAGAATGTAATGATACACAAATCAAAGAAATTATTTCACTTGCCGATGACAAATTTATCAAGGTAAAATTTATTCCGGACAATAAAGAAATACTAGGTAAAAATCTTAAAATTGAACACTTTGATTTCTTTCCGATACTTTCTACCCACAAATCAGCCTTAGACAAACCTCTTAATCAGATTATCAAACGTATTTTTGATATAATTTTCTCGCTTT
>CAZSBI010000046.1:0-2843 GCA_964604735.1 uncultured Flavobacteriaceae bacterium
TATCTGACGGTCAAGGTTTTTGCCAATAGTAACCAAGGCTTTTTTCAAAGCTTCTTCGCTAATATCTATTAAGGCTACTTTGTAGCCTTTTTGTGCAAATACATGAGCAATTCCGTTGCCCATAGTTCCCGAACCGATTACTGCGATGTTTTTCATCTAATTAAATTTTTTAATGGTTTGATTTTTTTGTTAAAATTTATCTTTAAAAGTTATTTTATCATTCCCATAATGGTTTTTACAACATTTATAGCACCTTCGGCAATGTCTAAAATTGTGGCGTCGAGCATATAACAAGGTGTAGTTACTAATTTAAACCCTTCGTCCACAACCACCTCTCCATGTGTTGTGGTTTTATGTGTTCCTCCCATTTTTTCAATAGCTTCGGCTGTTCCTTTATCATTACCAATGGTAACTTCGGCACCTTCCAAAATTTTTGCCATTACTGCCGGCGAAATACATAGCGCTCCTATCGGTTTACCTGCTTTTACCGTATCTAAAACCGATTTCTCAACCTCAGGATTCACCGTACAATCAGGCCCGTCGAAAGCAAATGTTGAAAGGTTTTTTGCCACTCCGAAACCACCCGGATACATTAATGCATCAAACTCTTCGGCATTATATTCATTTAAAGGTCTTATTTTTCCACGTGCAATACGAGCCGATTCAATAAGTACATTACGCTTTTCATTCATTTCTTCGCCGGTAATATGATTAATTACATGGTGCTGCTCAATATCCGGCGCAAAAATTTCATAAGTTCCGCCTTCTTTCATTATGGCGTATAGTGTCATTGTAGCTTCGTGGATTTCTGCTCCGTCAAAAACCCCACAGCCTGATAATACTACTGCAAATTTTTTCATAATCGGTATTTTTAAATGATTTTACATTCATTTATATCGTGTCATACAAATATATAAAATTCAAACGGTTATTCCATGATTCGATAATCAGAACAAAATAAGTTTTTTAACATAAAAACACATTTATTTATCAACTTCCGTCTCCTCTTAAAGCTCTAAATCTTTTTCTTGCTTCCGGAACGTAAATACTCCCCGGATAATCAAAAATCAGTTTTTTGTAATATTTCATAGCTTCTTCTTTATTTTTCAAACGGTAATCATAAAGCTCCGCCAATTTGTAAATTGCATCATCGCCCAATAAATCAAAAGCATAGTTTTTTTCAATTTTTTTCAAATTAGCAATTGCCAATTCTATTTTGTCGTCTTTTTCCGCTATTCGTGCTTTTAAAAATAATACATCATCAATCAAACCGCTCGTTTTAAAATTCTGCTCCAAAGTATCCAAGGTTTTTAATGCTTCATTTTCTTTGTTTTGTTCCAAAAGCATTTCGGCGCGGGCATAATATTTTAATGCGGTATTTGCCGTATCGGCACCGCCGGTATTATCCTTTATCAACATCGAAAGCCGGAATGCATCGTTGGCAATCAGTTGCGTAGTACTTCCTTTCAACACATCAAGTTGAGCCTGTGCCCATTCAAAGTTACCCATAAAAAAAGCCAATTTTGCCCGCTTAAAACTTGCTTCGTAGCCAACAGCATTTCCTTTATTCATTTTTTCGGCTTGTGCATATTCCAAAGTTGCTTCCCACACTTTGTTTTGCAATAATAAAATATCACCTGACTCTATTTTCAAAGCTCCTTTCAGGTTCGGATTCAAATCGCGCAAACTAATCATCGGACGCAACAAACTCAATGCTTCGTTACTTTTGTTTAAGTAAAATGCCTGTAAATGAGCCAAATTTTTAATTAAGCGAATAGTTGTTTTATTGCGTCCGAACTCATTAATTGCCTCGTGATATTTTTTTTCAAGTCGTGCAATATCTTCGTGTCCGGCAATTTTTCCTTTTACCACTTCGGCATACAATACGTTCAAATAAGCCAATTTTGCCCGCACATAAAACGGATTGCCTTTATATCGTTCAATTACATAAGCATAAGCTTCTTTTGCCGTTTCGTACATACCGTTCTGAAAAGCCATATTGCCTAAATCCACCAAACGGTAACCCCCTTCTTTCATTCGCTTGTCAATGGCTTTTGCCTGTATAATGGCATTTGCAAAATCTTTTTGCTGCGTATAGTACCAAATCAACAACTCATTGTAAACATAGCGTTTCGGATTTTTCTGAATACGTTTAATCAAGCTTTTTTTCAAAATATTTCCAAAGTTTTCGTCATAGTTAGAATTCATTCTCGCCTGCAAACGTGCAATTACCATTTGTTTTGAGCTTGGGTCTTCGGCAAGCATATCCAAATATTCATCAATCATTTCCTGACTTTTTCGCTGATATGCATACACATTGGCCAATTCCAAATGAAAAGGATACGAAATCAAAGCTCGCCCGCGTTTATACGTTTTCTCCGCATACTCATATTCTCTTTTCGACAAAAAATCATTTGCCACTCTGATTATTTGATTATGATTTGGCGGTAAATTTTTCAAAGCATAATCATACTGTTCGTGTGCTTTGTCTGTTTTTCCTTGTCTGTCATATATATAGCCAAGATTAATGTAGTTCTGCAAATTATTTTTATTTCGTCTGATTTGTTTTTTCAGCATTTTTTCAGCATCATCAAATTTTCCCAATTCTACTTGACATCGCACCACATAATTCAAATAATTTTGTGCACGCGTATGTTTATACAAATTTTCAAACTCCACCAACGCTTTATCATACTCCTTTGCCTGAAAATATTTATAAGCCAATTGAACTTGCGATTGATTTTGCAGCAGAGCATCTCTCCGGTCCGCTAGCTCTGGACTTGAGAAAAGTCTTATGGGATGTAGAGACAGAAAAGTATGAGTCTATCAAGGAAAGCCTTGAT
>CAZSBI010000047.1:0-4723 GCA_964604735.1 uncultured Flavobacteriaceae bacterium
CTAGGTTATTCATTAGAAAGACCAAAATCTATCACAACCGATATGTTAGAAGAAATGGTAGGAGCCAACAAATAAAATTAATTTCCACTCAATATAAAGCCCCGACAAAGTCGGGGCTTTTTTATATCCATAAATATTAAATATCTAAAATGTTTAAAAACAACCGTTCATTTGTTATTTTATGCAGTTTATAAACTATTTGAAGCACTTTGTAAATTTGTGCGAATTATTGAAGTTCTGTTTCTTAACTTTGTCCAATAAAATATCAGGAATGAAAAAATATTGGTTCTTATCAATTGTTTTTGTGTCTTTAAGTATATTTTCTCAATCAAAAAAAATATACTTAAAAGAGATTGCCCCAAAAACACCCGTAGGTTTTTACCACCTTTCTATGCCCGATGAAAATGAACAAAATTTTATTAATGTCATTAGGCAAGATGCTAAGGGGCAAATGTGGTTTGCTACCAGAGACGGTTTGATAAGATACAATGGAAAAAAATTGTACATATATAAAACAAATTCTTATCAAAAAAATACAATTGTCAATAATAATATTACAGCCTTGCAATTTGATAATCAGGGAAATATGTGGGTGGGAACCCAAAAAGGCATCTGTCGATACAGACCCGAAACGGACGATTTTATACCGTTAGCACCCGAGAGGCTTGAAAACGAAAATATTACAGATATAAAAATTGATAAAGAAGGCAATCTGTGGATTTCTTGTTTTAACACAAGCAGGTTGTACAAATATGATTTTTCCTCCCAAAAATTGTCTCTAATCATAGATAATAATCTATTTGATAAACAAAGAAAAATACGCTTCTCTTTCTTTTTAATAGCATCTGATAATAATATTTTTTTGTTAGATACAGCAAGGGGATTTGTCATATACAATCCCGAAACAAAACAATCGAAAAGTATTGATGTTAAAATTGATAAAAATGACGATAATATCCTGACTTTTAATAAATTAATGTTTGATAAAGATGATAATCGCATCGTTTGGCTATCTACTCATTTAGGGCAAATTATAAAGTATAATTTAGATACAGGGCAACAAGTGCAACTGGTATATAACAAAGCATTGACCAACCATAATTTAAAATGTTTTAATTTTGAATTGTTCGAAGATGAGCAAAAAAATATTTGGATAACAACGTGGTTTTACGGCACTTACAAACTGCTTCCTAATCGAAAGGAATTTGTTCATTTTCTGCCCGATAAAGATAACAGTCAAACAATTTCTAACACGGTTACCACAGCTATTTATCAAGATAAAGCCGGATATATGTGGTTTGGTACCAATGCCAAGGGAGTAGATATTTTAAAAAAGAATAAGAAATTTTTTGTTTACCCAAGTGAAACCAACCACGATAAATCTTTGCCGGCATTGCATTATTTAGCGGTTTCTAAGGATAAAAAAAACCGAATTTGGATGGGCGCAGAAGGTTGTTTGTGTTATTTTGATCAGAATAATTTGCAAGGAACCCTAACAGAAAAAAGAATAATTAAAGACGCATCGCGTTTCTTTACAATTTATAATGATGCCACAGATCACTTGTGGTTTGGCACCGAAAACGGTGTTTATAAATACGATGTTGATACCGAAGAATTAAAGCATTTTGTTCACCAAAAAGATGATTATCAGAGTATTGGAAGTAATTATGTCAACGAAATAAACGAAGATAAACAACATAATATTTGGATAGGCTCAGGCAACAACGGCGTGACAAAATATGATGTTGCAAACCATAAATTTTATCGCTTTACTGCCGACAAAAACAATCCAAACAGTTTGAGTAGTGCTTATGTAACAAAAATATTTGTGGACAAAAATAATACGGTTTGGATAGGCACAAACGATGGTTTGAACAAATTTAACCCGAAAGCCGGCAATTTTACGGTTTACAAAAATAAAATAGCTGACACCACTACTATAAGCGCTTCCGAAATCAATGATATCTGCGAATTAGACGGCTATCTGTGGATTGCCACACAGTCGGGCGGATTAAATCGTTTTGACCCTAAAACACAAGACTTTAAGGTATATAAAAAAGAGGCGGGTTTGCCCTCTAATATCATTCGTTCTGTGTTGACTGACAGCCACCATAATTTATGGCTATCTACAAATAAAAATATTGTAAAATTTAATCCGAAAACCGAAAAATTTATCGTTTATACAGCTTCGGACGGCTTGACCAATCACCAATATATTTTAAATTTAGGTTGGCAAGATTTACAATTTTACGGAAATTTTGCGCATAAAGACAAGCAAGGATACTTGTATTTTGGCGGCAAAAGCGGTTTGGTGTTTTTTCACCCCGATAGTCTGCCACAAAACACTCATCGCGCTCCTTTATATATTGAGCAAATCAAAGTAAACGGCAAACTTGTAAGGGCAAATGCGAATAAATTGAATTTAAAACCCGATGAAAATCATTTGGAATTTGATTTTACGCTAAGCAATTTAATTCAGCCCGACAAAAACCGCTACGCTTGGCAGCTAAAACCCTACGATACTGTTTGGCGCCATACGGGCAACCAAGGAAAAGCAGAATATTTTAACCTGCCGCCGGGTACATACAGCCTCTATTACAAAGCGGCAAATAACGATGCTTATTGGACAGAAGCACAAGAACCTTTGCAAATTACGATTACCCCACGGTTTTATCAAACCGGATTGTTTGCCATTTTACTAATTTCTTTTCTACTATTATTAGTTGCTGTTTTTTGGATATATAAATGGTACATCAAAAGACAGTTGGATATCAAACGCAAAAAAATGCGTTACAGCACTTCAAAACTCGATCATCAGAAAGCGGAACAAATTAATAAACGATTATTAAGTCTGTTACAAACAGAGAAAATCTATCTTGAACCGGATATAAATTTGCATAAATTAGCCGATAAATTACAAGTAAAATCAAATTATTTATCGCAGGTAATTAACCAATTTCACAAGCGCAATTTTTACGAATTTATCAACACATACCGCATTGAAGAAGCCCAAAAGCTATTAAAAGAAACAAGCTTAAAAATAGAAGCGGTCGCTTATGATTCCGGATTCAATTCATTATCTACTTTTAATGCAGTATTTAAGAAAATTGTAGGCAAAACACCCTCGCAGTATAGGAAATCTAGATAGTTGTTGTTGAAACCAATCTCTCTGCTGAAAAAAAATCAGTTAAATATCTTTTGCTATCGAAAACTTAAATTCAATTAGTAAATGCAACTTTTAGAGGCATTAGTATAAGTATTAATTCCGTATAAATCCGCTACGAGCCATACGCGATCCGCCCTGCTCAAACCTCAAAACAGAAATCTCACACTCATAATAATAGAATTGGAACAATATTTGTTTCCTATTTAAGAAACTTTTGTATATTTGCAAAAAGAACTAGATAAATGAATCCTAAATACAGAATTGTATTTTTAAATGAAGCGGTTGAATTTTTAAATGGTTTGGATGAAAAGGCAAGAGAAAAGATTTACTATAATCTCAAAAAATCACAAATCACAAATGATAATACGCTTTTTAAAAAACTAAATGATGAGATATGAGAATTTAGAACTTTGTATAAACAAACTCAATACAGATTATTTGCTTTTTGGGATAAAACGGATAAAAAAGATACTCTTGTAATTTCAACTCACGGAATAATAAAAAAAACACAAAAAACACCAAAAAAAGAAATCATTAAAGCAGAAAATTTAAGAAAACAATATTTTGAAGAACTTAAAAGATAAGAATTATGAAAACGACTAGTTTAGACACATTAATTGATAAACACATTGGGAAAGAAGGAACTCAAAAAAGAGACAAATTTGAAAATGAATTACGCCTTGATATTTTGGGAGAAACAATAAGAAGAGTACGAAAAGAAAGAAAATTAACTCAGGAACAATTAGGTGCATTAGTTGGCGTTAAAAAAGCTCAAATATCAAAAATTGAAAACAACTTGAATGACGCACGATTTGAAACAATACTAAAAGTGTTTAGAGCTTTAAATGTGAAAATTAACTTTAATATTGAATTTGATAATCAAAAAATGAAATTAGCATAGCCTGCAGGCAATAAAAAACACACTTAATGCCGGCAGATTACTTAATTCAAAAACTTAAATTCAATTAGTAAATGCAACTAAAATTAAGAATCGAATTGGTATTATTAATAGTTGAATCTGCCATTATAGAAAAATTTAGTTTGTGATAATGATAATATGTAGTATCGCCAAACTAACTACACTATTCTTCGACACGAAACATATTCTGTTCTCCAAATATTTAATTACAACAATAGCTTTTCGCCAAAAAAACACGAAAATTTTAAGTTTTTTTCTTCAAAAACTTCCGAATATACACTTTCGGGACTTTTTGTGTTATTATTAAGTGATTGGTAAACAACGACTTGCAAATTTTCTATACCTGATTATTATACCCGTAAGTTTTTTTGTGTTTGCCATAATATCTTTACCACAAATTTAAGATATAGATGTTTTACACACACATTGCATATTACCCGAAGAAAAACAAATTTATAATAGGCGTCACCTTAGATATCAAAAGACGTAAGAAAATATTATGCAAGCAATTCCCCGATTGCAAAATTGTGTATTACGAGGAATTTGAAACAAGTAAAGAAGCAACCGAAAGAGAAAACGAACTTTTGGATTTACCGAAACAATTGATTAAAGAATTGGTTTTGGAAAATAATCCGGAG
>CAZSBI010000048.1:0-9101 GCA_964604735.1 uncultured Flavobacteriaceae bacterium
GCTTGTTGGATTTGATCACAATCAAAAGCATTGCTCTGAAGCAGTAAAACTTGGTCTTGTAGATGAAATAGTTTCATTTGAAATCCTAAAAAAAAGTGATGTTATCATTTTAGCGATTCCAGTAGAAGCGATTATAAAAATAGTTCAAGACTTAAAAGATGTTGGTGAAAATACCACAATTATTGATTTGCGAGCCCTCGATAATGCTGTGGCTCAGTACTATATCATTGCCGACGGCACATCGAATACACAAGTAAATGCTATTGCCGATTCGATAAAAAAAACCGTCAGCAAAGCCCTGCAACAAAAGCCTTGGCACACAGAGGGGCAAGATAATGCCGAATGGATATTGATGGATTATGTTGACGTAGTAGTACACGTAATGCAAAAACCCGTAAGAGAATATTATGCTATTGAAGAACTTTGGGGTGACGGTAAAATTATGCAACTAAAAACAGAAAATTAATAAGCAATAGCCAAAAAAAATTAATATTATATATGAGTAATCAAAAAGATAATAAAAAAACAAACCAAAAGAAACAAGATAGCAGTCCTTCGATGAAACCTAATGTTTCTTGGATATATATTGCACTTTTTATAACTATTATGTTAGTTATGTTTAGCGGTAATGAAAATACTGACGACAAACTTTTGAGTTATAATAAATTTGAAGAACTGCTGGATAATGGAAAAATAGAAAAAGTCATTATCGAGAATAAGCAAATTGCCAACATTTTTACTATTGACGAAGAGAAAAAGAAAGAAGAAAAGAAAAATAAGAAAGAAAACAATAGTCTTTTTGCCAGACCTAATGCTCCTGATTATATAGTTGAAATCGGCGACTTGGGAAATTTTGAAGAAAAGCTTGATAAAGCCAAAAAATCCGGTATTCCTGTTGAGTATCAATATAAAACACAAACCGACTACATAATGGGGTTTCTGATGAACGTATTGCCTTGGGTAATATTTATCGGATTTTGGTTTTTTATGATGCGTCGTATGTCCGGAGGCGCCGGAGGTGCCGGAGGCGGTGGCGTATTTAATATTGGCAAATCAAAAGCCAAACTATATGACGACAAGAAAAAAGAAAAAACAACTTTTAAAGATGTTGCCGGACTCGAAGGCGCTAAGGAAGAAGTAAAAGAAGTTGTCGATTTCTTAAAAAACACCGAAAAATACACCAAATTGGGTGGCAAAATACCCAAAGGCGTACTATTGGTAGGACCTCCCGGAACAGGAAAAACACTCTTGGCAAAAGCTGTTGCCGGCGAAGCCAAAGTACCTTTCTTCTCATTATCCGGTTCCGATTTTGTCGAAATGTTTGTAGGTGTAGGAGCTTCAAGAGTAAGAGATTTGTTTAAAAAAGCCAAAGAAAAATCACCCTCAATCATTTTTATTGACGAAATTGATGCTATTGGACGCGCCAGAGGCAAAAACAATTTTACCGGCGGCAACGACGAAAGAGAAAGCACGCTAAATCAGCTACTTACCGAAATGGATGGATTCGGTTCCAACGACAATGTTATTGTTATTGCAGCCACTAACCGCGCCGATGTGCTCGATAAAGCCTTGCTTAGAGCAGGACGTTTTGACCGTCAGATTTTTGTCGATCTACCCGACTTAAACGAACGCGATGAAATATTTGAAGTGCATCTGCGTCCGCTCAAATTAGGCAGCGATGTGGATAGAAAATTCTTAGCCAAACAAACCCCCGGTTTCTCAGGTGCAGACATAGCCAATGTCTGTAACGAGGCAGCATTAATTGCCGCACGTAAAGCCAAAAATAAAGTAGAAAAACAAGATTTTTTAGATGCCGTTGACCGTATCATTGGCGGACTTGAAAAGAAAAACAAAGTCATAAAACCCGCCGAAAAGAACAGAGTGGCACATCACGAAGCCGGACACGCTACGGCAAGTTGGTTACTCGAACACGCACATCCGTTAATCAAAGTAACCATAGTACCGCGCGGACAATCATTAGGTGCTGCTTGGTATTTACCGGAAGAACGCGTGTTGGTCGAAAAAGAACAAATGCTTGACGAAATGGCAGCAACATTAGCCGGTAGAGCCGCCGAAGAAGTTATTTTTGGAAACATCTCGACAGGCGCCTTAAACGATTTGGAAAAAGTAACCAAACAAGCACGCGCAATGGTAACTGTTTACGGTCTTAACGAACAAATAGGCAATATAACCTACTACGACTCGTCAAGTCAAGAATACGGATTTACCAAACCATATAGCGAAAAAACTGCCGAAATTATTGATGAAGAGATATCAAAAATAATAGAAGAACAATACCAAAGAGCAATCCGGATTTTGAGTGAAAACAAAGAAAAACTCGAAAAATTAGCCCAACGATTACTCGAAAAAGAAGTCATTTTTAAAGAAGATTTAGAAGAAATCTTAGGAGAACGCCCTTATGATACTGAAAAATAAACTGAAAATTTGACAAAAAACGGCACAAAAGAACAAAAATAGTAACAAAACTATTACAGATTTAGATAAATAACGTTGATAAAAGTAAATTTATCAACGTTATTTTTTTATCTTTGCATCGCACCAATTTATGGTTAATAGAAATAATTATGGAATTTTTCAAAAAATTTTTTTCATCTAAAAACAAATCTTTCGATAAAGAGCAAGAAAACAAACAAGAGGAAACTCTAAATATGCCCAATGACGAATTATTTGTTTACCACTATAAACAAAACGGAGGCAAATTTTTCTACCCCGCAGATATGGACGATTTTAAAAATGAACTCATAAATCTTCTAAAATATCTAAAAAAAGACAAATACACAGTTATAGAACGTTCGTACTTGCATTTTCTCGAAAAAATAAACATACCTGTCAATACCGAACTCAACGAAAAAAACGTACTTTTAGGAGGATGCGAACATTTAATTGCCGATCAAGGCGCTATTATGACCACCTCAAAACAAACACAAAGTCTAAGAAATAACGAACTGCCTCATATACGTGTGTTTATCGCTTTATCTAATCAAATTGTCACTTCAAAAGCAGATGCACTACACAATATCAATAAAAAATACGAAGTGCACCCATCTAATATTCAAACAATTAGTTTGTTTAAAGAACCTAAACAAGACAGTATAGACAATAAATGGTATGATACATACTTATTTCTAATCGAAAATTAATTTATGAAAGAACTATTAACCAGATCATTTTTTGGATTGTTATATGTGTTGGCAGTATTTTTTGCTTTGATGAACTATCATAGTGCTTTTATTTTACTCGGTTTGTTTTTAGCAATTGGTCTATTTGAGTTTTCAAAATTGATAAAAATGCCTTTTAAAACCATTCTTTTGCCGGCATTATTCATATTTTTGTCTGTATATTTGACATTTCATCCGGAAAAAATTGATGAAAAAGTTTTAAAAATCAGTTATGCTTTTTCTTTATTTACACTCTTTACACCTTTCATTTACTTTATTTTTGATAAAATTTCGGTTGATATATTAGCCAAATTCTACTTAGGCATTTTTTATTTAGCTATTCCTTTTTCAATAGCATTGAGTATAGATGCCAAATTATTGTTGGCTATATTTGTTATCATTTGGTCATCAGACAGTTTTGCATATTTAGCAGGCAAAAATTTTGGCAAGCACAAACTTGCAGAAAAAATTTCGCCAAAAAAAACCATTGAAGGACTTGCAGGTGGTATGGCAGGCAGTATTATTGTCGCATTTTTGTTACATAAATACACAGATTTTGTTACAAATTTATCGTTGATAAATTTTATTTTATTAGCCTTGATTATTGTCATATTCGGCACTTTGGGCGATTTACTCGAATCCAAATTCAAAAGACAAGCAGGCGTTAAAGATTCCGGAAACATTATTCCCGGACACGGAGGTATATTAGACCGATTGGACAGTTTTATTTTAGCTGTACCTTTCGTTTACATTTTTTTAAAATTGATATAAATGAGTTTACATAAAGAAGGATATAGAATTATTATTTGGTCATTTGCAATTATTTTCGGACTCAATTATTTATTGCATTCTTACAGCAATATATATTGGTTAAATTGGTTTTTTACACTTTTATCACTCGTAGCTTTTATGCTGATTGTGTACTTTTTTAGATTTCCTGCACGTTCAGACGAAGCCAAAGAAAATGAAGTTGTAGCCCCTGTTGACGGAAAAGTAGTCGTAATAGAAGAAGTATTCGAACCCGAATATTTCAAAGAAAAACGATTGCAAATATCTATATTTATGTCACCATTAAATGTACACGCTACTCGCTATCCTGTAAGCGGTGAAGTCAAATACAGCAAATATTACAAGGGCAAACATTTAGTTGCTTGGCATCCAAAATCATCTGAATTAAACGAACGTACAAGCATTGTAGTTGACGACCCTGTAATTGGTCCCGTATTGTTTAGACAAATTGCGGGAGCGGTAGCCCGTCGCATCGAAAATTATTCAAAAGTCGGCAATATTGTAGAACGTGGTGCCGATGCCGGATTTATTAAATTTGGTTCGCGAGTTGATATTTTCTTACCAATCGGTACAAAACCTTATGTAGTTATTGGCGATAAAACTCGTGGTGGCGAAACATTAATCGCACAAGTAATCAATCAAAAATAATTTAATATGAAATTGTTAGAAACCATAGGAAAATATTTTTTGATGTTACGTCAGGTCTTTACCAAACCTCAAAAACCTAAAATATTCTGGGAAAATTATTTTAAAGAAATTGAAGACTTAGGCATCAAATCAATCGGTTTGATTAGTTTTATTTCTTTCTTTATTGGCGGTGTTGTCGCAATCCAAACGGCACGTAACCTAAACAATCCGCTGATTGAAAAATTTTATATCGGATTTGCTACCATAAAATCAATTATTTTGGAATTTGCTCCTACTTTTAACTCAATTATCTTAGCCGGAATTGTAGGCTCGTATATTGCTTCAACAATAGGCACAATGCGTATTTCTGAACAAATAGATGCACTTGATATTATGGGAGTCAATTCATTAAATCATTTAGTTCAACCCAAAGTGTTTGCCGCAATAACTTTTTACCCTATCATACTCATATCAAGCATGTTTTTGGGTGTCTTAGGCGGATGGGTCGCAGGAAATATTACAGGTGCCATTCTTTCAGCCGACTATATCAAAGGAATTCATTACAAATTTGACGGTTTTGATATAACCTATGCGCTTATAAAAACAGTAGTATTTGCCTTTTTTATTGCCACTATTCCTTCCTATTTCGGTTACTACGTCAAAGGAGGTGCGCTCGAAGTCGGACGCGCCAGTACCAAAGCAGTAATTTGGACAAGTGTTACCATTATTATCTTCAATTATATTCTAACCCAATTACTACTGAGCTAATGATAGAAGTAAAAGATTTATATAAGTCATTTGCAGATAAAGCAGTTTTAAAAGGCATTAGCGCCACTTTTGAAACCGGCAAAACTAATATGATTATTGGTAGAAGTGGCTCCGGAAAAACTGTTTTTGTAAAATCGATTCTTGGTTTAATTACTCCTGACAGCGGTATTATCTCATTTGACGGAAGGCATTGGAACGATTTAAACTTGAAGGAACAACGAAAATTAAGAAATGAAATAGGCGTTGTTTTTCAAGGAAACGCACTCTTCGACTCCTTCACAATCGAAGAAAATATAATGTTTCCTATGCGAATGTTTACCAAACAAACTCGCAAAGAAATGGAATTTAGAGTAAACGAAGTTTTAGAACAAGTTAGTCTTGAAGGCGTAAACAATAAATTTCCGGCAGAAATTTCAGGCGGAATGCAAAAACGAGTTGCTTTGGCACGGGCTATTGTACTAAGACCCAAATACTTATTTTGCGACGAACCCAATTCAGGTCTAGACCCCACAACTGCCATCATTATTGACAATCTGATTCACGATTTAACCGTACAGTACGATACAACTACCATTATCAACACGCACGATATGAACTCGATAATGGAAATTGGCGAAAAAATTATTTTATTAAAAGACGGTTACAAACAATGGGAAGGCGATAAATCACAAGTGTTTTTTACCGATAACCCCGATTTGAATGATTTTGTATTTTCGTCAGTTTTGTTTAAGCGCGTAAAAGAATTAGTACAAAAAGACGGTCGATTTGAATAATAAAAAATGTGGTTAGACAGAACAAAATTACTACTCAAAGAAGACAAACTCAACAAATTACAACAAGCCAATGTATTAGTAGTCGGCTTGGGAGGCGTTGGTGCTTATGCTTGCGAATTTTTAGTGCGTTCCGGAATTGGAAAATTAACTATTATTGATGGCGATACGGTAGATGTTACAAATATTAACAGACAATTGCCCGCTTTACAATCGACCCTAAACAAACTCAAAACCGAAGTGGTTGCAGAAAGATTACTCGATATCAATCCCGATTTAGACTTAAATGTTATTTCAGAATTTATTGAACCCGACCGATTTACAGAGATTATAACAAACAAGCATTTTGATTACGTTATAGATGCCATTGATAGCGTCTCGCCCAAAATTTATTTGATTTTGGCTGCCAAACGAGCACGCATCAAAATTATTTCGGCAATGGGTGCCGGCGGCAAAATGGACGCTTCAAAAGTAAAAGTTTCTGATATATCAAAAACTCGCGACGATTTTTTGGCAAGAGTAATTCGTAAAAGACTTAAAAAACACGGTATTCAGAAAGGCGTAAAATGTGTCTTTTCGACTGAAATACAAGATGAAAATGCCTTGCAAATGACGGACAATACCGGATTTAAAAAATCACATTACGGCACCATTAGTTATATGCCTGCATTGTTTGGTTTATATGCCGCTGCCGAAGTAATCAAATACTTAACAGAGAGGTAATTATGAAAATTTTACTTCTTGTAAATTTACCTCAGGCGGATTTTTCCATTTAATATTACAACCAATACTCGGTTTTTGCTCGGCATCGGGGATTATTTTTCCTTCTAACATTAAATCTAAGGCTTTGCGCAAGTCTTTGCCGTTTAGTGCTTTATTATTTTTGGGTGTACTTTCGTCTAATCTGCCTCGATAAACCAATTTATCATCTTTGTCAAAAACATAAAAATCGGGGGTGCAAGCTGCTTGATAGGCTTTTGCCGTTTCTTGTGTTTCATCATACAAATATGGAAATTGATAAGCTACTTTGCGCGCGTGTGCGGTCATCAAATCGGGAGCATCTTGCGGATAATTATGTACATCATTGGCGCTAATAGCAACAAAATTAATGTCTTTGGGTATATATTTATCGGCAATTTTGACAATTTCGCTATTTATATGTAACACATAAGGACAATGGTTACAGATAAACATCACGACTGTACCGTTTTTGCCACGTACATCACTATACGAAAGTGTTTGCCACGAAACCGTGTCAATGAGTTTAAAATCAATAGCTTTGGTGCCCAAAGGCAACATATTTGAAGGGGTTGCTGACATAAATTCTTATTTTTTGCTAAAATAAATATTTTAATTGAAAGTATAGTCGAAAAAAAATCAATAATTTTGTGCTCTATGAAACACTCATCAAAAAAATCAGCGCAAATATTGGCAAAACACTTACAAAATGCGGGTATTTGTGATATTGTTATATCGCCCGGGTCAAGAAATGCACCATTGATTATCGAATTTACAAATCAAGATTTTTTTAACAATCATAGCGTTGTTGATGAGCGTTCGGCAGGCTTTTTTGCCTTAGGAATGGCACAACAAACCGGCAAACCTACTGTTTTACTTTGCTCTTCGGGCACTGCCCTGCTCAACTATCATCCGGCTGTTGCCGAAGCATTTTACAGTAAAATTCCATTGATTGTTGTAAGTGCAGACAGACCTCAAAAATGGATTGACCACGGCGAAGGACAAACCATCAGGCAAGATAAAGTATTGACTAATCACACATATTTTGATACTACTTTACAAGAAGATAATCTTGAAAACGCTAAGCATTTCAACGATTTACAAATAGGTTTAGCCATAAAAAACGCCATCGAAAAACAAGGACCCGTACATATTAATATTCCTTTTGATGAACCACTATATGATATTGTTGAAGCGGAAGAAATTGATATCACCCCGATAAAAATAGACACATCGGACAAGGTTTATCCCGAAAATGAAGTTGAAAAATATTCGATAGAGTGGCTGCAAGCCAAACAGAAAATGATTTTGGTAGGACAGCATCCGCTTTCGGACAGTCTGCAACAGCAATTAGAAAAATTGTCGCAAGACCCTACGGTAATCGTACTGACCGAAAACATTTCGAATGTTCAGCAACAAAAATTTATCAATAATATTGACCAAGCAATTTTTTCCTTAGATGACAATCAACTTGAAATGCTTCGTCCTAAGATATTACTGACTATCGGGCGTAATATTATTTCAAAAAAAATCAAACAATTTCTGCGCAAACACAAACCAAAAGCGCATTGGCATATTGGCAAAACAGACATAGCGCCTAACACATTTGAGGTATTGACAAAACACTTCAATACATCTGCCGAGATGTTTCTCAGTCAATTTTTGTTTATGATTTATGATAAGCTCGACAAAAATGAAGGAGATTATCAAACAAAATGGCTGAAAATTAAGCAACGAAATAAGACATTACATCAAAAATATCTTACTACAACCGGCTTTTCCGATTTAAAAATTTTTGAATTATTATCGAAGCAAGTGCCCGAGAATTATATGATTCAATGGGGCAACAGTTCGACGATCCGTTATGCACAACTATTTGATTTTCCGGCAAGTGTCAAACATTTTTCTAACAGAGGCGCCAGCGGCATAGACGGTAGTAGTTCGACAGCAGTCGGGGCGGCTTATGCTTCCGGGCAAAACACCTTACTGGTAAGCGGCGATATTTCGTTCTTATATGACAGCAATGCCTTGTGGAACAAGTATATCCCCAACAATTTTAAGATTATTGTCATAAATAATGGAGGTGGTGATATATTCAATTTTATTCCGGGACCATCAAAAACCAATGCCTTAGAATCATTTTTTGTAACCAAACACAAACACACCGTTAAGTCATTAGTAGAAATGTACAATTTTGATTATCAACTAGTTAATAATCTTGGTGAATTAA
>CAZSBI010000049.1:0-6791 GCA_964604735.1 uncultured Flavobacteriaceae bacterium
AAAATAGAAATAAATTGATAATCAATAAATAAACACTACCTTTGCCGCTAATAATTATTTGAAGAATAATTTCCGGACTTGTCTTTTACTTGGGTTTTTATCGGAAGCATTTTTTCAAATTGCGATAAAAATACATAATGAATACATTTAATAAAACCGGATTGCAAGAAGAAATCTTGAAAGCAATCCATGAATTGGGTTTTGAAAAACCAACGCCTATTCAAGCAGAAACTATTCCGCATTTGCTTAATTCACATCAAGATTTAATGGCTTTGGCGCAAACAGGAACGGGTAAAACCGCAGCTTTTGGATTGCCAACCATTCAAAAAATTAATGTAAAAAGCAAAAAACCACAAGCTATTATTTTGGCACCAACTCGCGAATTGTGTTTGCAAATTACGCGAGATATTGAAAAATACGCCAAATATATCAAAGGCTTGAAAGTAGTGCCTGTATATGGCGGCGCCAATATTGAAACGCAAATCAATGCCTTGAAAAAAGGAGCGCAAGTAGTAGTGGCAACACCCGGACGCGCCAAAGACTTAATCAATAGAGGCAGATTAATACTAAATGAAATAGATTTTGTTGTGCTTGATGAAGCTGATGAAATGTTGACCATGGGATTTAAAGAAGAGCTCGATGCCATTCTTGAACAAACACCGGATAGCAAGCAAACTTTATTGTTTTCGGCAACAATGTCTCGTGAAGTAGAGCGAATTTCAAAAAATTATATGCACAATCCCGAAAAAATAGCAGTATCTGCCGAAAATAAAGGCGCTGATACAGTTGAGCATATTGTGCACATGGTTAGTGCCAGAGATCGTTATGAAGTGCTGAAACGTATCGCCGATATGAATCCGGATATTTATGGCATTGTTTTTTGTCGTACCCGCCGTGAAACAAAGGAAGTGGCAAACAAACTAATGAACGATCATTATAATGCTGATGCTTTGCATGGCGACTTGTCACAAGCTCAGCGCGATGAAGTAATGAAACGTTTTCGTAACAAAAAACTACAATTATTAGTAGCTACCGATGTAGCAGCTCGCGGTTTAGATGTAAATGATTTAACGCACGTAATCAATTATAACTTGCCCGATCAAACCGAATACTATACGCACCGAAGCGGTCGTACAGGCAGAGCAGGGAAGAAGGGTATTTCTATAGCAATTATACACTCTCGTGAAAAACGAAAATTAAGAGATATAGAGAACGCTTCAAAAATAAAGTTTGAACAAAAATTAGTGCCTAATGGTGAAGAAATTTGTTCGCGTCAACTATTTTCTTTGACGGATAAAATTGTTAATACAAAAGTTGACGAAAAGCAAATCGCTCCGTTTTTAGATGATATTTATGCCAAATTTGCCGATTTAAGTCGCGAAGAAGTTATAAAACATTTTGTTTCTGCAGAGTTTAATCGTTTTTTATCTTACTATAAAAACGCAAGAGATATCAATGTTGCCGATAGCAAGAAAGATAAAAAGAATAAGAAAAGAAGTGACTCGAGCAGCAATTTAACCCGATTGTTTTTGAATGTAGGAAAAAAGGAAAATTTAACACCTATAAGATTGATAGGGATTATCAATAATGCCTTAGATTCAAATACAGCAGAAATCGGGCGTATCGAAATACTAAATAATTTTTCGTTTTTTGAAATTGAAACAGATGCGGCACAAGCTTTGTTGAGTAAAATAAAAAGTCAAACTTTTGAAGGACGAGAACTTTCTGCCGAAATTGCCAATGCCAAACCCGGCGGCAGTGGTAGAAGAAGCAAAGATTATGATGAGGGTAAAAAATCAAATCGTAGAAGTGGTTCTAAAAAGAAAAAAGTATATAAAGATAGATACGGAAAAGGTAAAAGGAGAAAGGGACGAGGTAAAAGCTAAAAAGGACGAGGTAAAAGCTAAAAGTGCGGTCGAAGTCGGAAGTTGGAAGACCGAAGCGCGAGGAGCTGTTTGTGATGAGCTGTTTTGGGGAGATATTTTTTTAAGAGATACTTTTAGTTATTGGAATGATATGCAATTCCTTCACCAAAGTATTTGAAAAAAATTGTATTTTTGACGAAAATTAGACATTATGACTGACAATGATAAAAGATTTATTGAGTATTGGCAAAAACACAAAGATAAAGGAATTGTCCGTTTTTCTTTGGTTACCGGTATTACTTATGGGCTTTTTGTAGTAATTTTTTCTAAAATTTTTGCTTGGGATTTTACTTTTACCCAAAATGATTTGGGTTATGGTATTTTATCCTTAGTTGTCGGTGTAATGGGATTGGCGCCATTTCTTTGGTGGCATCGCAATAGAAAATACAATCAGATTTTAGCTAAAAATTCGAATAAGAAAAAGAAATCGAAGAAGTAGCATTTTTTGAAAAAAGCTTTTTAGAGGTATTCAACAATAATTTGTATTTTTGTCCAAAAAACTAATATATGTCACTATTTTATATTCTTGCCGGATTGGTTTTGTTGGTAGTAGGAGGTGAGTTTCTTGTCAAATCGTCAGTAGCACTGTCACTTAAATTTAATATTTCTCGTATTGTCATTGGTATGACCGTAGTGTCGTTTGCTACCTCTTTGCCTGAACTATTGGTGAGTTTAAATGCGGCTCTTGATGGGCATCCGGAGTTGGCATTGAGTAATGTAGTGGGTTCAAACATTGCCAATTTAGCTTTAGTGCTAGGCGCAACAGCAATTTTAACGCCTATTATTGTCAAACGTATTTCGTATAGACTAAATATTCCGGCAATGCTTATTTTGTCAGCCTTATTGTATTGGTTTTTGCATAATGATTTGATACTGAGTTTTTTAGAAGGATTGATTCTATTTGCTTTTTTAATCATTTTCATTATTATTTTGCTAAAAAACGCATCAAAATCGGGAGATATCGATATAGATGAACTCGAAGAAATAGACGATAGTACAGCGCAAACAAAAATGATTAAAGTATTGTTATGGCTTGTTATTGGAGGCGTGGCACTTTGGTATGGAGCAGATTTGTTAGTATTAGGTGCAACTGAATTAGCTTTGAAATTAGGCATTAGCGAAGGTATAATTGGCGTAAGTCTTGTTGCTATTGGTACAAGTATTCCGGAGCTGGCAGCCTCTATTATTTCTGCGCTCAAAAAAGAAAAAGATTTGTCTTTTGGTAATTTGGTAGGCTCCAACATTTTTAATATCGGCTCCGTTTTAGGACTAACGGCAATGGTTAAGCCTATTCATATTACAGAAACTAAATTGATTGATGTCGATATTCTTTGGATGTTAGGTATATCCGCTCTGATTATTCCCTTAGCAATGCTGCCCAAACGACATAAAATCAGTTGGGCGAAAGGATTGGTTTATTTGTCGCTATACATTATATTTATATACTTTTTTGTTTTTAAAACGATTCAAGCTTAGCTTTTTTTATCGATTAGACTCATTGCTCTTTCACTCATAGCGGTTATTGTTAAAGCCGGATTGACGCCGGGATTGGCAGAAATAGCAGAACCGTCACATACAAACACATTAGGATAACCAAAAACTTGTTGGTTTTTATCAATAACGCCGGTATGAGCATCTTTCCCGATTACTGCGCCCCCCAAAATATGAGCCGTTGAAGGAATGCCGGATAAATTTTCTAACACAAAAGACATTGGTTTACCTCCGATTTTATTGGCATAAGCTCTTGCCAAATCGTGTGCTTTGGGTATAAACGCAGAGGGCGGATTGCCATCTTGCAGGCTTGTATTCGTGCCAAACCATCTTTTTTTGAGGCGTAGCTTTCCTTCTAAACTTTCCATATATAACAATACGGTTGTTTGCTTGGCAAAATTGCCGACACTGTATATTTTGAGCCATTTTACAGGCGATTTTAATAGTTCGAAAAGTAATTTTCCTATTCGTTTTAACCAAAATTTTTCGGTGACCAAAGGCAAGACGCCAACACGCCAAAATCCGGAACCGCTACCGTAGCGCACAGGTTCCAAATGGCTATGTTCCGAAGTGTTGATTATAGCGCCGATGGCTACCCCTTTGCTCATATCGTATTGCTTGTTTGGAGTGCTGACAAAAATCAAAGCTTCGTTGTTACTTCTGATATCTTTGCCCAACATATCACTGAGCTTTGGCATTGTTGTCCACTTCAATCTTAGCAGTAGCGGAACTGTTCCTAATACACCGCCCGAAAAGATAATTCCTTTTGTCTTTGCTTGCTGTTTTTTGCCCCATTTTCGTTCGGTTTTTCGATAAATCACTTTGTAAGTTCCGTCATTTTCGGGTATAACATTTGTGACTAAATGTTCGGCAATTATTTCGACACCTAATTGCTGAGCCAAATACAAATAATTTTTATCCAAGGTGTTTTTGGCATTGTTTGGACAACCGGTCATACATTGTCCGCAGAAATTACATCCTGTACGTTCGGGTCCTTTGCCGTTAAAATATGGATCGGCTACCGTTTTGTCTTCTTCGCCAAAAAATACAGCTACTTTTGTAGGTTCAAAATCCTTTTTTGGCGCAATAGATTGCAAAATATTATCGGCATCAAATAGTTTTGGCGTGTCCGTTGCCCCAAGCATTTTGTATGCCGTTTGATAATGAACGGCTAATTCTTCTTCCCAATCGGTAAGTCCTTGCCACGAACCCGAATTAAAAAAATCAGTCTTTGGTTTAGGTAAAGTATTGGCATAAACCAAGGAGCCGCCACCGACACCAACGCCACTTATGACGGACAAATGACGAAAAAAAGTCATCTTAAAAATGCCGTGCCAGCCCAATGAGGGAAACCACATCCACTTGCGTAAATTCCAATTTGTTTTCGGAAAATCAGTAGCAGATTTCCATTTCCCTTTTTCAATAAGCAGCACTTTATAACCCTTTTCTGCCAAACGCAAAGCCGAAACCGAACCGCCAAATCCGGAACCAATAATGATGTAGTCGTAAGTTTTTTTCATTCTGAATAAAATAAAATATCTGTTTGTAAAGTTATAAAAATATTAAAATTGTGCAAACGCTCAAAAAAAAGCTGTATTTTTACGAATTGAAATAAAAAAACCGAAAAAATGAAAATAAAAGCCGTAAAAACTGTCAAAAATGCTAAAAATGTAATTGTTTTAGCTGAAAAAAAAGCAGATATTAAATTTTTACCTTGTGACAAAGTAATTCCTTTTATGAAAGAGGGTTTTGATAAGGAAGAAGTGCAATTTATTAAAACGCCTAAACATTATATGTATGTGGTTAATGTGAAAAATGCTGATTTAGAACAAATCAGGAAATTTGCACACAAAATTCACGGTGAAGTAAAAAACGAAAAAGAAATAGCCGTTCACGGAGCTTCCGACGAAAAATTACAAGCATTTTTAGAAGGCATTTACTTGTCAGATTATCAATTTCTTAAATATTTTACCGATAAGGACAAAAAGAAAAACAAACTGACAACGGTAAAAGTTGCCGGCATCTTACAATCAAAAATTGATGCGTTTAAAAACGTTATAGAATCGACTTTATGGGCGCGCACCTTGGTTAACGAACCTGTATCGTATCTAGATGCGCCTCGTTTGGCAATGGAAATTCAAAAGAAAAGAATCAATGACGGACTCAAAATAAAAGTGCTTCATAAAAAAGAAATTGAAGAATTACGAATGGGCGGATTACTTGCTGTAAATAAAGGCTCCGAAATTCCCCCTACATTTACTATAATGGAGTGGAAACCTAAAAATGCCAAAAACAAAAAACCAATAGTTTTAGTAGGAAAGGGCGTAGTATATGATACAGGCGGATTGAGTCTAAAACCCACACCTCATTCAATGGATTTAATGAAAAGCGATATGGGCGGTGCCGCAATGATGGCTGCTACAATGGATGCCGTTTCTAAAAACAACTTACCCGTTTATGTCATTGCTTTGATACCCGCAACCGACAACCGCCCCGGAAAAACAGCCTATGCACCCGGTGATGTAATCGAAATGTTTGATGGTACAACTGTCGAAGTACTCAATACCGATGCCGAAGGACGAATGATATTGGCAGATGCTATTGCTTACGCCAATAAATACAAGCCCGAAGTAATTATAGATGCTGCCACACTAACAGGCGCAGCAGTACGAGCCATTGGCACCAAAGCGGCAATTGTTATGGGAAATGCTCCGAGAAAATATTTTAAACAATTAGAAAAGTCAGGAAATAAAGTACACGAACGCGTGGTTGAATTTCCTTTCTGGGACGAATGGAAAGAAGAACTTAAATCGGATATTGCCGATATGAAAAACCTTGGTGGAGGCAATGCCGGAATGATAACCGCAGGCAAATTTTTAGAACATTTTGCCAAGCACCCCTATATACATATTGATATTGCCGGACCTGCTTTTCTCGAAGCTCCCGAAGATTATAAAGGTAAAGGCGCTACCGGATTTGGCGTACGTTTGATGTATGATTTCTTGAAAAATTTGTAAGAATGACAAACTTGTTTTAATAGAAAAAAATGAAAAAACTAAAAAAAATACTTATTGGACTTGCAGCGATTATTGCCATTAGCGTAGCCTTACTCTATGCAACCGGATACGGTTATATTGTGAAATCAGCCAAAATGGTGTACGGAAACGGACATATTACCGCATTTATTGATGATTTCAAATTTTTTCCGACCCGAAAAATTGAAAATGGTGAAGTGCAAGAGTGGCCTTTGCATCAGCAATACAATAAGGTTAAACCCACAACGCGTTTATTGCAAGAACATAAACAGATGAAGACCGTCGCTTTTCTAATTATTAAAAACGATAGTTTATTTAGCGAAAATTATTACGAAGGATA
>CAZSBI010000050.1:0-5448 GCA_964604735.1 uncultured Flavobacteriaceae bacterium
TATTTAATAATCTTAAAAAGTTTGTCTTCAATTTGTAAAAGATAGATACCCGAACGAAGTTGTGCAAGTGAAATTTTTCCGGCTGTATTGCCTTGCAAAACTATCTTTCCGTACATATCTATGATAGTATAATCTGTCAATCTGATTAAATCGTTAATGCTAATAAATTTAGTAGTCGGATTGGGATATACCAGTCTTATATTTTGATGTATATTATCAACATCTAAAAATTTATTTTTACTAAAATCCGGAATGCCATAGCCGTAATCACTGTTGGGCGTGTTGTAATTATCGCCGGTCTCAATAACAGATTGTTTAATCTGATACGGATCGACATATGGAGCTGCTTGTACCAAACAAGCAATCATTCCTGCCATAATAGGCGATGAAAATGATGTGCCATTTAAATTACGAATGCTACCATTCCAAAAAACCGCACTATTTTGTCCTTGTGCCATTACATCGGGTTTAATGCGATTGTCAACGGTGTTACCTCTTGAACTAAAATTGGCAATCAATTCATTTTCGTCAACGGCGCCTACGGTAATCACGCTTTTGGCATCTGCCGGAAAACCAATTTTTGGCCAAGACGACCCACCCGAATTTCCGGCAGAAACAACAACATTCATTCCGCGAGAGACTGCAATTTCGGCAGCGCGTGATATAAAAGCCGTTTTACCGTCAAGATCGTCCATCGTGTAATTGTATTCGCTGCGGTTAAAAGTCTTATATCCCAATGAAGTATTAATTACGTCAACCCCAATACTGTCAGCGCGTTCGGCGGCTTGCGCCCAATAGCTTTCTTCAATGGGCATTTCTTGCGAAACATCTTCCGAAACGTATAATGCAAAAAGCGCATCAGGAGCGGTGCCTACCAGAACGCCGTTTGTTTTGGCGGCAATGGTCGATAAAACGCCTGAGCCGTGCATGTGATATTGATATACATTATTGTCATTTCCGACAAAATTATAGACATCAACAATCTTGTGATTGTCTCTTAAATGTGCAAATAACGGGTCGGTATCAACTTGTTGAAATCCGGCATCTATAATGGCAATTAGAACACCTGTTCCTTGAAAATTTTGCAAATGCAAGCTCTCGCCATGTAGCATGTAAATCTGATTTTCGCCATCGCCATAATTATAAGTCGTTGGAGTTCTGTTTAAATCGCAAAAATTGTCTGCTACCGTATTTGCAGTAGTATGACGAGAAATATTTCCCAGTGATTTGTTGGCAAATTCAATATGTTCGACAAAATTAAATGACAATAACGCACGAATATCTGCCTCGTATCCTTGAACGTGTAAGGCATTGAGCCACTTCGATTTTGCTTTGATTACAATACCGTTAGCTTGACTAATTTGTGCAAAATAATTATTGTCAATAGGAACATCTTTTTCATCTAAATCAATATTGTATCCTGCGCGTCGGTCAAGAGCACGTTGCGATAACATACGAAGCGGATGCGATAAATATTGTGTTTTTTGAGGTTTATCTCTAAAATATATCCAAGCATCTTCTATCGTTTGTGATTGTGATAAAAACGGAAATAGTAAAATTGTAAAAAGCAACATTTTTTTCATATTGCAAGATATCATTTTTTTCTGAAACTGTCAGGCAATAAAAATATGAAAAATATGTTATAATCAAAACGAGAATGTATTACATTTGTAAAAAACAAACCTGATGATTATGAAAATACTACAATTATTTTTAGCTCTGATATTTACAATCAATATTTCAATGGCACAATCAGGCGCTGTGGTTACCAAAGATACGCTTAATAAAGGTGCTGTAAATGAGCAATTTGACTTTGTTTTGCGCAAATCCTCAAATTTTAAAAACTATAAAGTTGTTAAGAGATTATGGCTGACAAAACTTAAAAAACACATTATAGATAGTTTAGCAGAACATAAAAATACAATTAAAGATGCACATAACAAGATTGCTGTTTTGGAGGGAAAAATTTCTGAATTGAACAATCAGATTTCTGAATTAAATGATACTCTGTCAGCTTCTAATGAAGAGAAAAAAAGTATTAGTTTTTTTGGAATTAAGATTGAAAAATCTCAGTATAAATTAATAATGTGGTCTATTATAGTCGCTTTATTATTAGCACTTTTGTATTTTATTTTCGGCTACAAAAACAGTCTTAAAGTCACCAAAGAATCCTTGGAAAAACTTAAAACACTCGAAGATGAATATAGTGGTTTTAGAGCACGTTCGCTCGAAAGAGAACAGGCGCTTAATCGCAAATTAATCGACGAGATTAATAAACATAAGTAGTGGTTTAGTTCTTGGTTTTTAGAGTCGGAAGACGGAGGTGAGAAGGTATTAAGGTGTTAAGGTGTTAAGGTATTAAGGAAATAAGGTATTAAGGAAATAAGGTATTAAGGAGCAAGGGAAAAGGGGAAAGTGAGTTTTTAGTTTGTGGTTGTAAAACTCTGTGAAACTCCGCGTACTCCGTGGTTAATAAAAATAATAAAATAGCGAAGCTATAACGAAAAAAATGCCGTGAAACTCAGTGCGCGTTGTTCTTCTTAGTTTCGAGGTTTGGAGTTTTGAGTACAGAAATATTTTATGGTTGAAAATAGTACCAAAAATAGATGATTGTTAAAACGAAGAGAAGAAAGAAAACAAGGTAGGATAATAATTTATCAATTTTCGCTTTTCGTGCTATTTCTTCTTCTGTAAGTACTTTTATGCTTTTTGGAATTGCTAATTTAACAGCGTCTTCTTCATCTCTTTCTTTGTCTGCCAAATTAATGATAATTTCTTCATCGCCATAAATATAACTTTTCCAAACAAATCGCTTTTTATTATACTCAATTTCAAGTACTTGCATAGGACTCAAAAAATTAAAATCCTTTGAAATATTTTCAATTTCTTTGATTATTTTTTCTTGTGCATCTATTTTATACACATCGATAAAAAATTTACCTTCGCTTTGAGCTTCGTTTGTTTCCCAAATATCACAAATGCCTAATTTTTGCATTTCTAAGGATTTGTTTAGTTTATTTAGAAACAAATCAATATCTTCATTAGTAGCTGTTTGATAAAAATATATTTCAATAGGGCGAAGCGGCCTCGTTTTGGGCGGACTTTGGTTTAGTACAATATTTTTGAGTTCGTTAATAGTCATAATATATTAACTAATTACTCCTGAGCCAAGTAGCTCATCGTTAACATACCAAGCGACAAATTGTCCTTCGGCAATGGCTTGTTGCGGCTCAAAAAATTCGACCCAAAGCACATCATCAAATTGATGTAATTTTCCTTTTCGAAGGGGTTGTAAATGTCTATAACGAATATCAACATCCATAGTTTCGCCGTTTTTTAGTGCTAAATCGGGGCGAACCCAATGCAGTTCGTCATTGCTGACTTTTAAGGCTTGACGATAGAGTCCGGGGTGGGTATAATGCTCGCCAATATAGACAATATTCTTTTTGACGTCGGTGTCAATGACAAAGGTACGCTGTTTAAATCCGCCTATATTCAGTCCTTTGCGTTGTCCTTTGGTAAAATAATGCGCCCCCTGATGTTGTCCAACCACTTTGCCGTCTTCCGGATTGTATTGGTATGTGCGCCCTAAATATTCGAGGCGTTCTTTTTCGGATGAAAAGCTTTCAATTTGTTCAAATTGTTCATAATATTCGCGTGGAATAACAATAACATCACCTTCTTTTGGGGCTAATTGTTGTCTTAAAAAATCGGGGAGATTTACTTTTCCTACAAAACACAATCCTTGACTGTCACGTTTTTCGGCAGTAATAAAATCTTCTTCCTTAGCAATACGGCGCACTTCCGGTTTTTCTAATTCGCCAATCGGAAAAAGCGCGTGTTTAAGTTGCTCTTGACTGAGTTGTGCCAAGAAATATGATTGGTCTTTTTTGATATCGACACCGGCAAGTAATTGGTAATAAGTTTCATCATTTTTTTTGATGATTCCTTTGCGAGCGTAATGTCCGGTGGCTACAAATTCGGCGTCATATTTTTGTGCTTCTTCCCAAAACAAATCAAATTTTATTTCGCGGTTACATAATATGTCCGGATTGGGTGTGCGTCCAATTTCGTATTCACGAAACATATAATCGACTACGCGTTTGAAGTATTTGTCTTTAAAATCGAAAATATGAAAAGGAATGCCTAATTTGTCGGCAACCATTTTGGCATCTTCGCTGTCTTTAATCCACTGCATTTCGTCTGTAATTGTGTAACGAGTATCGTCCCAATTGAGCATAAACGCCCCAATTACTTCGTAACCCTCGTCCAATAGTAATTTGGCAGCAACGCTACTGTCCACACCTCCGGATAAACCTACAACAACTTTTCCTTTGCTCATTTTGTTCTTTTTAATATTTGCAAAAGTAAGATTTTTTTTAGCATTCTATATTCAAACCGACACAAATTATCCGCTTGCACAAAGACTTTGTTTTCTCGAAGTTCAAAACTTGATATTTGTTCGTTATGAATAGCAATAAAAAAAATGGAAAGCTGTTATGAAGTACTAAGATTCGTCAAGTTCATTAAAAACACGATGCTGAATTTTTAAACTTTCTTGATGCATTAGTCTAAAAATCTGTTCAATAAATTTTTGATCAACACCGCTGTTTTGGGCATTGTTTATTGCTCTGTTTAGAATATCTAACCAGCGTTCTTTTTGGTAAATAGCAATATTTTCTTGGTATTTTAATTTTGAAATTTCTTCGGTTTTTATCCAACGATTTTTAATAATATCGACTAATTCGGTATCTAAATCATCGATATCTTTTCGTAGAATTTGCAGTGATTTTAGTAGTGCGGGATTAAAAATTCGGTCATTTGGCACAACCAATTCGTTCATAAACTGTTGTAAGATTTCGGGGGTCACTTGCTGACGTGCATCACTCCAAGCATTTGCAGGATCTATGTGTGTTTCAATCATAAGTCCGTCAAATTTTAGCTGTATGGCGGTTTCTGCTACATCAAAAACCAATTCGCTTTTGCCCGAAATATGTGAAGGGTCGTTTATTAGCGGCAGCTTAGGAAACTGTGTTTTGAGATCAATAGGAATTTGCCAAAGCGGTTCATTGCGATACATCATTTTTTTATAGCTTGAAAAGCCACGATGAATAGCACCAATTTTATTTATTCCGGCTTTTTCTATGCGTTCCAAAGCACCTATCCAGAGTGCCAAATCGGGATTTACAGGATTTTTGACTAATACAATTTTGTCAACGCCTTGTAGGCTGTCGGCGATTTCTTGTACGGCAAACGGATTGACAGAAGTACGTGCGCCAATCCATAAAATATCAATATTATGCGCCAAAGCTAAGGCAACATGATTAGGGTTTGCCACTTCAATGGCGGTTAATAATCCGGTTTCTTTTTGGGCATTTTGTATCCATTTAAGTCCGATAGCACCTACGCCTTCAAAATTACCCGGACGTGTTCGCGGTTTCCAAATTC
>CAZSBI010000051.1:0-2607 GCA_964604735.1 uncultured Flavobacteriaceae bacterium
TAATAAATACTTCATTGCTGTTTCTCGTATTTTTTAGATGAGCAAATATAAATTTTTTATGTTACTTATATGTCTTTAACTGTCATTTTAAAATAAAAAAAGCAGTATTTTTTTACATTATTATTAATATAACAACTCTCATTAGAAAAACCTCCTAAAAATTGCATAAAATATATTTTTAAAAAAAATAACATTTTGCACTTTTTTACAAATAATTGACATTAACTTTGCAGGCGTAAATTTGTTTTGAAACAAAAAACTATGAAAGAAAAAAGACTTAGACGCGATGCGCTCAAATATCATATGGAGCCTCGCCCGGGAAAAATTGAAGTAGTACCAACCAAAAAACACAGCACCCAACGCGATTTGTCCTTGGCATATTCGCCGGGCGTTGCTATACCGTGCTTAGATATTGAAAAAAATCCTGATGATGTATATAAATATACCAATAAAGGTAATTTAGTAGCTGTTATCTCAAACGGAACAGCTGTTTTAGGTTTAGGAAACATTGGCGCCGAAGCGGGCAAACCCGTAATGGAAGGCAAGGGATTGCTATTTAAAATATTTGCCGATATAGATGTGTTTGATATTGAAATTGACACTGAAAATATTGACGAATTTATTCAAACCGTTAAAAACATTGCTCCTACTTTCGGTGGTATTAATTTAGAAGACATTAAAGCCCCCGAAGCATTTGAAATAGAAGAACGTTTAAAAGCGGAGCTTGACATTCCGGTTATGCACGACGACCAACACGGCACGGCTATAATTTCGTCTGCCGCATTGCTCAATGCTGCCGAATTAGCCGGTAAGAAAATGGAAGACTTAACAATGGTTATCAGTGGCGCCGGTGCTGCTGCCGTCTCTTGTACCAAATTGTACCAAGCTTTGGGTGTGCAACGCAAGAATATTATTATGCTTGACAGTAAAGGCGTTATCCGAAGCGATAGAGATAATTTGAGTAAACAAAAGAAACTGTTTGCTACCGATAGAGATATCAACACTTTAGAAGAAGCCATGACGGATGCCGATGTATTTATTGGTTTATCCGTAGGCGGATTGCTCAACCAAGACCATATCAAATCGATGGCAAAAAACCCGATTGTTTTTGCTTTAGCAAACCCTGACCCTGAAATAGATTATAAAGATGCTATGGCTGCCCGTAAAGATGTTATTATGGCAACCGGACGCTCCGATTATCCTAATCAGGTTAACAATGTACTTGGATTTCCTTTCATTTTTAGAGGCGCTCTTGATGTAAGAGCTACTGCTATTAATGAAGAAATGAAACTTGCCGCCGTTTATGCCTTAGCCGAATTGGCCAAAGAAAACGTACCGGAACAAGTAAATGCCGTTTATCAAGAAAAACATTTGACTTTTGGTAGCGATTATATTATTCCAAAACCTTTTGACCCTCGATTGATTTATAAAATTCCGCCGGCAATTGCCAAAGCGGCTATGGACAGCGGTGTAGCACGTAAACCTATCGAAGATTGGAATAAATACGAAGAAGAACTCATCGAAAGATTAGGCGTCGAAGAAAAACAAATCAGAATGATTACCAATAGGGCAAAAAAAGACCCTAAAACTGTTGTTTATGCCGAAGCTGATTTACCCGAAGTGCTCAAAGCTGCCTTTATTGCTTATGAAGAAGGCATTGCTAAACCAATTCTTTTAGGAAATAGAGAAGCTATTGAAGAATTAAAAGAAGAACTGGAATACGATATAGATTTACCTATAATAGATGTTCACGCCAATGAAACAAAAGAAAAAATTGCAGAATATGCCAAACTTTTTCAAGCTAAAAATGAGCGTAAAGGAATGACGATGCTAGAGGCTACTAAACTAATGAAAAACCGTAATTACTACGGTGCTATGATGGTTGAGTTAGGCGAAGCCGATGCTATTATTTCGGGTTACTCTCGTAGTTTTAGAACCGTTTTTAAACCTATGATTCAAGTTATTGGCAAGGCTAAAAATGTTGAAAAAGTCTTTGCCTCTACCCTTTTATTAACCAAAAAAGGACCTTTATTCTTTACCGATTCGTCTATTGTAACCAATCCGGATGTTAATGATATTGTCAGAATGACTAATATGATGGCTGATGTTGTCAGAATGTTTAGAATAAGACCAAATATTGCTTTGTTATCATTCTCTAATTTTGGCTCATCAAAAGATCCAGAAGCACAAAAGATGAAAAAAGCTTCATTAATTTTAAGAAATAAATATCCTGAACTAAATATTGATGGTGAAATTCAACCCGATATTGCATTAAATAAAAAAGCTTTGAAAGATGCTTTTCCTTTTTCGGAATTAGTTAATAAAAAAGTAAATACTCTTATTTTTCCTAATCTTGATGCCGCAAACATTTCGTACCGATTGGTTAAAGAACTTACAGGCGCACAAATGGTAGGACCAATTATGATGGGTATGAACAAACCTGTACACATATTGCAATTAGGTTCAACTGCCGACGAAATTGTCAATATGACAGTAGTAGCCGTAGTAGATGCACAAATGCGTATCAAAAAAGCAAAAGAAGAAAAAAAGAAAAACGGAAATAAATAATCTTAGCAATAATTATTAAAAACGGGTGCAGAAATGCAC
>CAZSBI010000052.1:0-2860 GCA_964604735.1 uncultured Flavobacteriaceae bacterium
TTATCAAACGTTTTCAGTTCCTCGAACAAAAAACAAAATCGCAAGGATACAATCTAGCTGAAATGTCATTGTCCGAGATGGAAAAAATTTGGCAAGAAGCTAAAAAACATACAGATTAATTGTTATCTTTGAAAAATGCAACACAAATATAAAATATTTTTGTCCTTAGCTTTATTGCTTTTGTTTGCACCCGCTACTGTGGCACAGGATAATCTTGCCGAAAATATACAAATACTGTTAGCGCAAAAACCAAAAGAATATATAGTAATTGATAGTATTTTAAGACGACAAAAATATGATACTTTGCAGATGCAAAAATTAATTACGCTCAGTCAAGAAGCAGATTATCCGCAAGGCGAAATATTTGCCTATAATATGTTAGGACGAGTAAACAGAATGACTGCCAATTATGCCCGAGCAATAACCTATCACCAAAAAGCTTATCAAAAAGCATTTGAAATAAACGATAAACATTTCGAAATTTATAGTCTGAATATGCTAGGAGTGGTCTATAGAAGAATGGATGCAGTAAAATCGGCATTGGAATATCATTATAAAGCTCTTGAAATTGCTCAAAAATTTGAAAAAAAAGACAAAGATATCACCAAAAATATTGCCATCTCACATAACAGTATAGGCAATATCTACTTGTTATTGCAACGCGAAGATTTGGCAATGAAGCATTTTCTCAAAGCATTAGACATAGAAAAAGGCTTTAATAATAGACTGGGACAAGCTATTAATTACCAAAATATAGGATCTATCTTAGAACAAAAGGGTGACTTGGATAAAGCCTTGGAGTATTATAATAAGTCACTGGTAGTCAATAATATAATTAGCTCAAAACTAGGGAAGATTATTTGCGAAACAAGTATTAGTAATATATTTTTAAAGAAAAATCAGCCCGAAGAAGCCCTAAAAATAATGCAACCGATTATTGATTTGGCTATCAAACTAAACAACGATTACTATCTCTCCGATGTATATATTCACTACGGACGCATACTAAAAGCATTAAAAAGATATCAAGAAGCCAAAACTTATATCAACAAGGGATTGGCTATTGCTTTAGACAAAAATATTTTATCAGAAAAAGCCAATGCTTACGAATTGCTTTCAACAATCAATGAAAAACAAGGTCATTTTAAAGAAGCATTGCAGTTTCACAAAAAATTTACCGAAGAAAAAAATAAGATTTTTAACAAAAAAAACAGACAAATTGTTTCTGATTTAGTTATCAAACAATTAAAACTCGAGAACAACGAAAAAATAAAAGAGCTTGATGAGCAAAACCAGATAGTTAAGAAAAAACTGCGTTTTACAAAAATTTACCTTTATTTTATTATAGCATTTGTTGTATTATTAATGATTTTGGGTTTTATTTTTAGCAAGCAAAGCAAACTGAATAATCAGCGGAAGATTATGAACATTGAACAGAATTTGCTGCGCGCACAAATGAATCCGCATTTTATTTTTAATTCTTTGAACTCAATCAAATTATTTATTATCCAGAATAGACAAAAGGATGCCGCAATCTTTCTTAGCAAGTTTTCAAAATTAATACGGGCAATTCTCAATTCGACAATCGAAAAAGAAACAAGTTTAGATACGGAAATTGATACCATAAGTTTGTATATTTCCATAGAAAACAGTCGATTTATGGACGAAATAGAATACAAAATTAACGTTGATGAAAGTTTAGATTTGCAAAAAATTAAAATCCCGTCTTTACTGACGCAACCTTTTATCGAAAATGCACTTTGGCACGGATTATCACCCAAAAAAGGAGAAAAGAAGTTAACTATCAATATTTTTCCAAAAGATAAAACGCATTTTACTATCGAAATTGTTGATAATGGAATAGGACGAAAACGTGCAATGGAAATAAAAAAATCCAGAACATTTAAACGTACTTCCATCGGAATTGATTTATCAAAAGAGCGTTTGGCATATTTTTCAAAACAATTTAAAAATACTTATGACCTGAAATTTATCGATTTAGAAGATAATGAAGGAAATCCAAAAGGAACCAAAGTAATAATAAACATACCTTATAAATAATAAATATGAAACTGATTATTGACATTGGCAATTCAAATATAGTCATCGGTATATACGAGGACAATACTTGGCAACAAATGTGGCGAATTCCAACCGATAAAAATGCCGATATTCATCATTATAGTCTAAAACTAAACAATTTGCTCTTTGAAGCAGATATCGATTTTGACAAAATTTTGCAAAAAGTAATGAGTTCGGTAGTGCCGGAGCTGACAGAAATGTTTTTTGAGCTTCTTGACAAGCTGAACAATGCGCCCAATATTTTGCTCAATCGTACAGTTTTTGACAAATTAAACATACAAATTACCAATCCGCAAGAAATAGGAACCGATTTGGTAGCAAATGTTTTGGCTTCACATAATCTGTATCAAGAAAATATGATTATCATTGATTTTGGAACAGCACTTACCTTTACGGTAGTCGATAAAAACGGATTAATCAAAGGCATTAATATTGTGCCCGGTATCAAAACAGCTATCAAAAGCTTGGGCGATAATACATCGCAATTAGATGCCGTACCGCTAAAATTACCAAAAAAAATCTTAGGACAAAATACCATTGAAGCTATACAAAATGGTATATTATTAGGTTACGTCGGATTGATTTCTTATATGATAGAGACTATTAAAAACGAATACGGAAATGATTATAAAGTGCTGATTACAGGAGGTTTATCATCAATATTGAAGGATAAACTTCCCGTGATAGATTATGTCAATAAAGATTTGACACTCTACGGAATTATGCAAGCCGGAACACAAATTTTGTCCTAAATACAGATAAAAAAAACATCGCAAAC
>CAZSBI010000053.1:0-5980 GCA_964604735.1 uncultured Flavobacteriaceae bacterium
TCATTCAAAATGGCTTTTAAATTTTCCATAACCAAATGAGTTGCCAGTTCAACATTGTCTAAAATAATTTCGTTGGTCAAGGCATTCATCGGAATTTGTCCCGAAATAAACATAATACCACCGGTTTGTATAGCTTGACTATAAGGTCCGATAGGAGCAGGGGCATCATTTGAAGTAATCTGATTTTTCATAAGAAATAATAATTTTAATTGATATTTATAATTTTGGTAAAAATAAGGATTTTTTTATTGCTTTCATATAAAAAATGCTTTCAAATTTTTTTTTATCTTTGGCAAAAATAATTGAACTATGAATAATTTTAAAGGAAAAAACATTATTGTTACCGGTGCCGCCAGAGGCATTGGACGTATTATTGCATTAACTTTTGCCGAATATGGTGCCAATGTGGCATTTACCGACATTAACGATGCGCATTTTGAAGCACTTGAAAAAGAATTAACTGCATTTGGTGTACAAGCCAAAGGTTATGTGTCTAATGCTGCCGATTTTGACAATTCGAATGAAACGGTAGCCCAAATTTTAAAAGATTTTGGAAGTGTTGACGTACTGATAAACAACGCAGGCATCACCAAGGATAATTTGTTAATGCGTATGAGCGAACAAGATTTTGACGCTGTAATTGCGGTTAATCTAAAATCAGTTTTCAATTTGACCAAAGCCGTTCTTCGTCCTATGATGAAAGCACGCAAAGGCTCAATTATCAATATGAGTTCGGTTGTTGGTATTGGCGGTAATGCCGGACAGGCCAATTATGCCGCGTCAAAAGCAGGAATTATCGGATTTACAAAATCTATTGCTAAGGAATTAGGTAGCAGAAATATACGTTGTAATGCCGTAGCACCCGGATTTATTGCTACCGAAATGACCGATAAATTATCGGAAGATGTAGTGAAAGAATGGCAATCTAAAATACCCTTAAAAAGAGCAGGATTACCACAAGATGTTGCCAATGTTTGCTTGTTTTTAGCTTCTGATTTATCTAGCTATGTAACCGGACAAGTACTAACAGTTGACGGCGGAATGACCGTATAAAAACAAGTTTTAAGCTTTGATTTTATGAACATTTTATTTGCCCTTTTAGCGGCGATTTTATTAAGTGCCTTTCAATATTTATATAAACGAAAGGCACTCTCTTTGTTTATACTCAGAGCATTGAGCTATTTTGCCGTTCTGTTGTTATTGGTCAATCCAAAAGTCGAAAAGCAAATAAAAAAAGTTACAAAACCCGATTTGTATATTTTGGCAGATAACAGCAAGTCTATTGCTAAACAAAATGTAGGCAAATCCTTGAAAAATGCTTACAATTTACTGAAAAACAGTAAGTTTGATGAGAAATTCTCGGTGCATTATTACAGTTTTGGCAATCAATTACAAAGCAAGGACAGTTTAGATTTTACTGCCGACAAAACCGATATTTCGGCGGTGCTCAAAGAACTTAAAAATATTCAAAATACAACACAAAATGCAGCTGTAATTTTACTCACGGACGGACAATCGACTTTGGGTGAAAATTACACTTACAGCTTAAACCAAAACGATAAATTACAAGTATTTCCAATAGTTGTAGGCGATACTACTCGTTATGATGATTTGCGTATTAATTTGCTGAATGCCAATCCGTTTGCTTACAAAGGAAATCGTTTTCCGGTCGAAATATTTACTTCTTATGACGGCAAAAAACAAGTTGTTACAAACTTAATCATCAAACAAGGAAAACAAACCGTTTACAAGAAAAAATTAAAGTTTTCGGCAACAAATAAGTCACAGCATATCAACCTGATGCTCGATGCCAAAGCCGTAGGAAATTATCATTACACGGCATTTTTGACCAAGATTGATAATGAACACAATACGCTAAACAATCAAAAATATTTTAGTGTTGAGATAATTGATAATGCTAAAAAAATCTTGTTGCTTTCCAGCATTATTCACCCTGATTTAGGTGTTCTAAAACGCAGTTTGTCCAAGGATAAATATTTGCAAATAGATTTGAAAAAACCAAGTGATAAATCAATTGATTTTAAAAAATATCACAGCCTGATTATTTATCAGCCTACTTCTGAATTTGCTGATGTTTTTAAAACAATAAAGCGAGAAAAAATAAGCTGGTTAGTCATAAGTGGAACACATACCGATTGGGCATTTATCAATAGGCAAAAATTGTTTTTCAGCAAGCAATCGGCATCTGTATCGGAGAATTATTTTCCGGCACAAAACACTAGTTTTTCATTGTTCAAATTGCCTGAGTTATCCGTATCCGAATTAACACCATTGGTCGATAGTTACGGCAATATTCAACTGCAAGGGCAAACGCAAACCGCTTATTATAGCAAGATTAAAGGTATTGCTACACATCAGCCGCTTTTTGTTTTTAACAGCGAACAAAAACAAGCCCTTTTGGCAGGCGAAAATATTTGGAAATGGCGAATGCAATCCGGATTGCTCAAACAAGAAGCCGCATTTGACCAACTTTTGCAACAAAGTATTCAGTATTTGAGTTTAGACAAACAATTTGACCGACTAAAACTACGCTATAATAAGCAATATTTTCAAGGAGAATCTATTGAAATTATAGCACAAGTATTAGACAAAAATTTGGCTTTTAATACTAAGGCGCAACCTGTATTAAGCATAAAAGTAGGAGGGGAGCTGCAAAAATTTCCAATGTCCAATCAAGGCGATTATTTTCAAGCAGATTTGAGCAATTTGTCCGCAGGTACCTATAAATTTACCGTTTTTGATAAAATTACCAAGCTTAAAAAATCCGGTTCAATTAGGATATTATCTTATAGTCTAGAAGAAAAAAATCTTCGTGCCGATATCAAATCACTACAAAAATTGGCACAAAATACTCAGGGAAAAGTATATGATACTTCTGACATCTCGACTTTGATCGATTATTTATCAAAAGATGCTAATTATCCGAGTATCAGTCATATAACTGTTGAGAAGTTGCCTTTAATTAACTACAAATGGTTGCTGTTTCTGATTGTTTTATTATTGGGTGCAGAATGGTTTTTGAAAAAACTTCGTGGCGAATTGTAAGAGTGTTTTAATAAATGAATGTATATTAATTCATTTTTGAAAAGAATAGGCAATTTATTTTCTTCGAAATAACTAAATAATTTTCATAAAATTTAATTTTCTTCAAAATTTCAGGGTTTCCCCCTATTGATTTGCAATGAATTGCGGTATAAATTTGCATAAAATTAATTTTTATGAAAAAAACATTACTAATTTTATTATCCATTGTTTATGGATTTAGCTACGGTCAGACCGCGTCACGAACACTTATCAGTACCGGTGGCGGCACTTACAGTCAAGGCGGCATGCAAATAGACTGTTCAATTGGCGAAACAATTACCCAAACTTATTCGGATGGCACTTATGTTTTAAATCAAGGTTTTCAACAAGGCAATCTTACGGTTTCCGGAATTGAAGATTTTGATGAAAGCATTTCGATTAATGTCTTTCCAAATCCAACCCAAAAAACCATAAAAATAAATTGGGCATCTTTCGACAATACAATCGATACTGATTATCAAGTAATAATTACCGACGTTTCGGGTAAAATATTACAAGACAATCCTTTGGATTCAGAGCATCAAGAGATTGATGTATCTGCTTTTAAATCAGGTGTCTATCTATTAGTTATTAGACATAATAACAAAACCTTAAAATCATTTAAAATTATTAAAACCAATTAGTTATGAAAAAACAATTATTATTTTTATTCGTTTTATTACTTGGCTTATCAAGTATAATGGCACAATCGCCAAACCAATTTAATTACCAAACAGCATTGAGAGACGCTAGCGGAAATGTTTTGGCAAATCAAAATGTTACAATAGATATCGAAATAAAAGAAGCTGCGCCTACCGGCAATGTTGTTTTTTCTGAATCGCATAATATTACAACAAATGCGCAAGGTATTGCAAACTTTATGATTGGCGATACAAACGATTTAAGCACCGTTGATTTTAGCAATGGTAGTAAATATTATGTAACAACCAAGTTAAATAGTGTTGAAATTGGCACAATGCAAATGCTAAGTGTTCCATTTGCTTTAAATTCTAATGGCTTAACCTTGACTTCTCCGGACGGAAAAGTGTATAAAGCCTCTGTTACTTCCTCAGGAAAAGTCGTTTTTCATATGGCAGACGACGAAACCACAGCACGTCAAAAAATGGTTGAAAGATTACAGGAAATACTTGATAATCTACAAGTTACAGGATATACACATACAAATGGTGCTGTTATGGACGAAGCAAACGGCATCTATAAATATGATTGTTCAGGATTTATTTGCGAATTTGCCATGAAAGATGTCTTGCCCAATCATTATGCTGATATGTATGTACAATATCATGATTTGCATGATACTGACATACGTCCGCGAGCATGGACTTTTTATGATTATTTCCGAAATATTTTAGGACCGAGTTATAATGCGGATATCGCTTCAACTTGTACGGCACAAAATGCTTATTGGAAAGTATTTACCAGTATAGATTCAATAAAAAAAGGTGATATTATGGTGGTAAAATATAATCAATCTTGGCGCGATTGGTACTACAATACACATTCACGCAATGCCAGCACCGGACATGTGATGACAGTTTGGGGACCTGCCGTAAGGGTTAGCGATGATGTGCATTCGCCCGAATACAGACAATTTGATATTCAGATATTAGACGCTACTTTATCCGGACATGCTAATGATAGTAGAGATAACAGTCCGGCATCAATAGACGGTTCGGGAATTGGCTACGGATGGATGCGTATCAAAGTATCTAATAGAGTTTCGAGACGACCATTTGAATATAAATGGAAACCAACTTCTTCAAATTGGTATGAGATGTATGATTCAGGCACAACAACTACCGATTATACGCGAATTAAAGGAATATTATTTGCCAGATATATTGGTAATTAGACAATATTTGTGTTGTTAATTAAGTGTTTGTTCTTAGGAGCAATCACTTGTTTAAAAAAAAGACGTACAAAATTATTTGTACGTCTTTTATTATGATAGATAATATTTTATTACAGTTTTTCGAAACGTGCTTGGAAAAAACGTAAGTATTTTGGTTCGTAAACCATTTTTAATCCACTTGCATTTTTAGCATTTTCATAAACATCAATTACAGATTCTGCAATGACATCCATATGTGCTTGTGTATAAACACGACGCGGAATAGTTAGACGTACCAATTCTAATTTTGGATAGTTGTGTTTTCCTGTTTCAGCATTTCTTCCTGCCGAAACTACACCGCGTTCCATAGCTCTTACACCCGAATCAACGTATAATTCAGCAGCCAAAGTTTGTGCAGGGAACTCATCTTGGGTCAAATGCGGATAAAAAGCTTTGGCATCAAGAAATACGCCATGTGTTCCAATAGGTTTTACTACCGGAATACCTGCTTTGATAAGCATTTCGCCTAAATATTGCACTTGTCCCACTCTGGCTCTTTGGTGATCATCGGTAACCGATTCTTTGATACCGATTGCCATGGCTTCCATATCACGTCCGGCTAATCCGCCATAAGTATGCAAACCTTCATATACAACAACCATATTGCGTGCTTCTTGAAAAACATCAGGATTATTAGTTGCTAAAAATCCACCAATATTTACAAGCGCATCCTTTTTAGCAGACATTGTAGCGTGGTCGGTCAAAGAATTAATTTCTTTTACAATTTCGGCAACTGTTTTATCTTGATAACCTTCTTCGTATTGTTGAATCATATAAGCATTTTCTGCCACACGCGTCATATCGTGTACAATATCAATGCCGTGTTTGGTAGTTAATTCTCTCAATGCTTTTAAATTTTTCAGCGAAATAGGTTGTCCGCCGGCCATATTTACCGTAGTAGCCATAGCTACATAAGGAATTTTGTCTGCGCCAACTTTGTCAATTAATGCTTGTAATTTATTTAGGTCGATGTCACCTTTAAAT
>CAZSBI010000054.1:0-5440 GCA_964604735.1 uncultured Flavobacteriaceae bacterium
CAAAGCCGGTTATACCGCAGTTGTTTCTCACCGTTCGGGAGAAACCGAAGATACGACCATTGCCGACCTTGCCGTTGCAATGAATACCGGACAAATTAAAACAGGTTCGCTTTCAAGAACCGATAGAATGGCAAAATATAATCAATTGCTTCGCATTGAAGAAGAATTGGGAAGCACTGCTTACTTTCCCGGAAAATCGGTTTTTAAGTAAACTATTTTTATAAAAATTTATTAAAAACTTTCCAAAAAATAGATTTTGGAAAGTTTTTTGTTTTATATTAGTGAAAATTTTTTGATATGAAATACACTTTAACAGTTATTATTATTGCATTTATGTCAATGCAAACCATATTTGGGCAAGAGACATCACAAAATCAAAAACAATCATTTGAAACACGTTATAATAAGAAGCTAATAATTATTAAAGCGACACAAGACATCATAGTTGATGTTGTTAAGCAATTAAAAGATATTCATTTTGAAAAAAACAAGGCGGCGAAGGAATTGGTTACTGAGGCTTTTGTTACGTTGAATGAAGCAAGTGAGTATAAGGAAAAATACTTGAAATATGCCAAAGAAAAGAATTGGGAAGCAGCCTATAATTTTGCTGAAAAATATTGGCAAAGTCAGGTACGTAGCGCTGATTTGTTATTTCGTGCCAAAAAAATATTAAAAACTGAGTAATACCAATAGGGATCAAAATGTATGACAAATAAATTGGAATATGTTTTTACTTTTTCAAGGCAAAAAGAAACGATTTATGTTGGGTGTTTTGTTTTCTAATAGGTATTACTAAGTCTTATCACTATTACAGACATAATTATCGTTAAATCCGTAATAATCTATAAATTCTTATTTTATTTTTTCATAGATTTGCGAAACAATCAAAAAAAATATAAAAAATGGCTACAGGATTTTTTAAAACAGATAAAGTTATAAACGAACCGGTTCTATCGTATGCGCCGGGCACTCCCGAAAGAGCAGAAGTGCAAGAGGCATACAAGCAATATTGGAACAGTCAAATCGAGGTGCCTTTGTACATTGATGGCAATGAAGTGTTTACAGGAAAAACAAAAGATATTTTTCCGCCACACGATCATCAGCACTTAATTGGCAAATACCATACTGCCGATAAAGAACATGTGCAAATGGCAATTGATACAGCCTTAGCAGCTCGCGACAAGTGGGCAGCTATGGATTGGCAAGACAGAGTGGCAATATTCTTAAAAGCTGCCGATTTGTTAAGCGGTCCATATCGCGCTAAGATGAATGCTGTTACTATGATTGGGCAATCAAAAACAATCTTTCAAGCAGAAATTGATGCCGTTGCCGAGTTGGCAGACTTTTGGCGTTTCAATGCCGAATATTTACAACGCATTTATCAAGAACAACCCGATTCGTCCAAAGAAATTTGGAACAGAATGGAATATCGTCCATTAGAAGGGTTCGTTTATGCAGTAACACCTTTTAATTTTACTTCAATTGCCGGAAATTTACCCACATCACCCGCAATGGCAGGAAATGTAGTGGTGTGGAAACCATCGAGTACACAAATGTATTCTGCTAAGATGATTATGCAAATCTTACAAGAAGCCGGACTACCCGACGGTGTAATTAATATGGTAGCAGGAAGAGCAACTATGATTACTCAAGTTGTTTTAGATAGTCCTGATTTTTCGGGAATACATTTTACAGGTTCAACAGATGTTTTCCAATACTTATGGAAAAATATAGGAGCAAACATTGCTAAATATAAAACTTATCCGCGTATCGTTGGTGAAACAGGCGGAAAGGATTTTGTATGGATGTATAAAGATGCCGATCCCCTTGCGGTGGCTACGGCTTTAACGCGCGGTGCTTTTGAGTATCAAGGACAAAAATGTTCAGCTGCTTCACGTGCTTACATTCCCGAAAGTAAATGGGAAGCCGTATATGCCGAATTGAAAAAACAAGTAGAAAGCATTAAAATGGGAGCTCCTGATGATATGAGCAACTTTATGACAGCAGTAATCAGTAAAAGTGCGTTTAGCAAATTATCCGGCTATATTGATGATGCCAAGAAAGATAAAGATGCAGAAGTTATTATTGGAGGCGGTTATGACGACTCAAAAGGATATTTTATTGAGCCTACCGTTATTTTGGCTAAAAATCCTCATTATGTAACTATGGAAGAAGAACTTTTTGGTCCAGTTTTAACTGTTTATGTGTATAAAGATGAAGAATGGCAAGAGAGCTTGGATACACTTGATAACACCTCGCCTTATGCTTTAACAGGGGCTATTTTTTCAAAAGACAGATATGTTGTAGATTATGCAACTAAACGATTAGAAAATGCAGCAGGTAATTTCTATATCAATGACAAACCTACCGGAGCGGTGGTTAACCAACAACCATTTGGAGGTGCCAGAGGCTCGGGAACTAATGATAAAGCAGGTAGTATGTGGAATTTAATTCGTTGGATGTCAGTCCGTTCGATTAAAGAGAATTTTAATCCACCAACAGATTATAGATATCCATTTATGGACTAAATTTAGTAGTATTATAAAACATAAATTAGGGCGGAACAATTGTTCCGCCCTATTATTTGTGCTTTTGTTGCAAAAAAACTTCCTGTCCGATTAACGGAAGGAAGTTTTTAAATATTGTAAGATAACAAATTAACTACTTAGGCTAATTTACTAACAAATTTAGTCAATTTAGATTTTAAATTAGCTGCTTTATTATTATGAATAATATTTTTCTTAGCTAATTTATCAATCATAGAAATTACAGTAGGTAAGAACTTTTCAGCTTGTGCTTTATCTGTCATATTTCTTAAATTTCTAACAGCAGTTCTTGTAGATTTATGATACAATCTATTGTGCAATCTTTTCTTTTGATCTTGTCTAATTCTTTTTAATGCTGACTTGTGATGTGCCATATTCTTTCTATTTTTAATTTCGAAAATCAACTATTGATTTTCAATTCTTAACATTATTTGTAGTCCGTAGGGGAATCGAACCCCTGTTACCAGGATGAAAACCTGGCGTCCTAACCCCTAGACGAACGGACCAAAACTCACTATTAAAGTGAATATATTTCAAAATTTGTAGTCCGTAGGGGAATCGAACCCCTGTTACCAGGATGAAAACCTGGCGTCCTAACCCCTAGACGAACGGACCGTTGCTTTTTGGAATTGCAAAAATATAAAGAAATTTCAATTAGACAAAACATTTTATGTCTTTTTTTGTGCAAAGATACAATATTCTCTTTCGTTAATAAAAATAAATGAAATTAGATAAAACACAAAGACAAAAAAATTAATTTATTGTTTAAAGGCTGAGAAGTATATTTCAGTTTATAATTGACTTGTTTTAAGCAACGGAATTGTAAATGCTTGATATTGTTTATGATGGGTGGTACTTTTACAAAAGATAAATCAATAAAATAGAAAAATGGATACGATAAAACTGAATTTATTTATAGTATTAACATTGTCTGTAACAGGATTAATATATGCTCAGTCAGCAAATCTTGTGGGTGTAGCAGGAGATAATTATTCCAATACAAATTATCAACTGAATTGGTCAATAGGAGAAACGCTAACCGAAAAAGGATTATATAAAATTACCCCATTCAATAATTTTACTTCAAAAGACAATCTGCCTGATTATGTATGGTCAATTGTAGAAGATAATGCCGGAAAATTATGGTTTTCTTCCTATGGAAATCGCTACTTGTATTATATGCAGAATCATAAAATACATCGATATCCAAAGCAGTTTAATAGTCCGGCTTTCTTTTTTGGAGCAAGCAAAATTAGTAATGGAAATCTGTTATTTCCTACCGAACATGGTGTATATGTTTATGATGGCAAGCAGTTTGTTTTCGATAATTTATCAATTAATTCAAGTGTTTTGTCCATTTACGAAGACCATATCAAGTCAAAAATATATTTTGGTAGTTTTGAGGGACTCATCTATCCTTTCAACAGATAGAGGAATTAAAATTATAATTGAAGACAATGGCGTGGGAATACAAGCATCGCAAACAATGTCCGGAAAAAATACAGGAATCGGTTTACAAGTGATGAACGATATTTTTGAAATACACAATCAACAAAACAATTGCAAAATTGCTTATGAGTTAATAGATTTGTATAAGATTAATCAAGTTGGCACTCAATCAATTATCAGTATCAAGTGCAGATAAAAAAACATTTTAGATGAAAAGTATTAATACAATCATTATTGAAGATGAAAAAAGAGATTTAGAATTGATGCAAAATCTTTTAAAAAATCATGATGAAATCAACTTAATAGCAACCGCAGAAGATGTTGAAAACGGCATTGCCGTAGTTGCGGTAAACAAACCGGATTTAATATTTTTAGATATCAATTTGTATGGACGAAAATCTTTCGAGATTTTAGATGTTATTCACAAATTTGATTTTAATCCCAAAATTATATTTACTATCGCTTATGATAATTATATGAATTTGGCTTTTAAATATGCCGCCTTTGATTATTTGCTCAAACCCATTGACCGAAAAGAGTTGTCGGATACTATCTTGCGTTATATAAAAAATGAAGAGCAAACACATTTTTCAGAAAGCTATAAAGCCTTGAATCATGCATGTGAAAAATTAATTTTCAATACGCTTGAAGGTTTTGAAATAGTTGATCCAAAAGACATTGTTTATATTGAAACTGTAAAAGGACAAGGTTATTCAGAAATACATGTAAGCAATGATGAGGTTTTGCTCGTAACCAAATCTATTGGCGAAATAGAAACGATGTTACCCAAGCACGATTTTTTCAGAATACACCGTTCGCATATTGTAAATTTGCAGTATGTAAAAAAGGTAAACAGGATAATGAGAAAATGCTATTTAAAGACAGATACAGTTGAAGTGAGTATTGCTATTTCAAAAGACAGCATCAAATTGTTAAAAGAAAAAATTAAAGAAAATTAGAAAAATAGTAGTAATACCAAGCTAAGTTTGTAAAATAATTGCATTTACAAACTTAGCTTGGTATAATTCAATGACTTAACAAATATAAGGTATTTATAAGAAAAAAATATGTTTTTTTATTAAAAAATATTTTGCAATTTAAAAATTTGTCCTATCTTTGCACTCGCAATCGCAAGCGAAAGTAGCTCAGCTGGTAGAGCACCACCTTGCCAAGGTGGATGTCGCGGGTTCGAATCCCGTCTTTCGCTCTTTTTTATTTTAAGTTTACGGACGCTCGGATGGTGGAATTGGTAGACACGCTGGACTTAAAATCCAGTTGGCAGTAATGCCAGTGTGGGTTCAAGTCCCACTCCGAGTACATAAACAAACCTCAATTAATTGATTTTCAATTTTTTGGGGTTTTTTATTGATTTAGTAATTTATGGCTACGGTTTATATTATTTACAGCAAAAGCATTGATGCATATTACATTGGCAGTTGTTTAGA
>CAZSBI010000055.1:0-5698 GCA_964604735.1 uncultured Flavobacteriaceae bacterium
TTATTAACATTATTTTGTTATTTGTTAACAATATGAAAATTTTATTTTCAAAAACATAATTAGCATATATCAATTTTAGCAAACTAAGTTTGTAAAATAATTTGGAATATATTTTTCTTTTTCAAGGCAAAAATTCTTTGTATAGAAACTTGTATTGAGTTGCTCGAAGTATAGTTATAGAATTATTTTAAACGCAAAAAAAAATCACCGCCGATAATTAAATATTTTCTTACATTAGCATCACAAAAAAAATACTTTCAAATGAAAATAACACAACTCAATAAAATACATAAAAATTTAGGCGCAAAAATGCTGCCTTTTGCCGGTTTTGAAATGCCTATTCAGTACGAAGGAGTCAATGCCGAACACGAAACCGTGAGAACTGCCGTTGGAGTTTTTGATGTTTCTCATATGGGAAACTTTTTTGTCGAAGGCGCCGATGCGCTTCCGTTTTTACAGTATATTACAAGTAATGATGTAGCCAAACTCAGCCCCGGAAAAATACAGTATTCCTGTTTTCCTAACGAGCAAGGCGGTATTGTCGATGATTTATTGGTCTATCATCTGGCTGATAATTCGTATATGTTGGTCGTAAATGGCGCAAATCTTGATAAAGATTGGGCTTGGGTAAATAAATTTGTTTCAAAATTTGATGTGAAATTGCAAAACCTCTCAGACCAATACAGCATTCTTGCCGTACAAGGTCCTAATGCACCAAAACTCTTGCAAAAAATGGCCGGAAATAGCGCCGATTTAGAAAATTTAACTTTCTATACTTGGACAAAAGCCGACTTGGCAGGACATCGTGATATATTGGTTTCTGCTACCGGATATACAGGCGAAAAAGGTTTTGAAATCTATGTCAATAATGAACATGCCGAAAGCATTTGGAACGATTTATTTGAAAAAGGAAAAGAATTTGGCATCAAACCTGTCGGATTGGGAGCTCGCGATACACTACGCCTAGAAAAAGGTTATTGCTTATATGGCAATGATATCGACGATAGCACTTCACCCATAGAAGCAGGATTGGGGTGGATTACCAAATTTACCAAAGATTTTATCAACTCCGAAAACCTAAAAAAACAGAAAGAAGAAGGCGTAACACGTAAATTGGTAGCTTTTAAACTAAAAGATAAAGGTATTGCGCGTCACGGATATGATATTGTTGATGAAACCGGAAATAAAATCGGTTATGTAACCAGCGGAACTATGTCGCCAACACTAAAACAAGCTATCGGAATGGGCTATGTACCTAAGGAATTATCAAAATCAGGAAACACGATTTATATTCAAGTACGAAAAAAACAAATCCCTGCCGAAGTAGTGAAATTGCCCTTTGTATAAAGGAGTAAGGTGTTAAGGAACAAGGAGCGAGGAGAAAGGAACGAGGGAAAAGGTAAAAGGTAAAAGTGCGGTTGAAGTCGGAAGGTTTTAAGGAGTTAAGGTATTAAGGGAAAAGGAGCGAGGAGCGAGGAAAAAGGTAAAAGTGCGGTTAAAGTCCGAAGTTGGAAGTCCGAAGACCGGAGTAGCTGCCTATCTCGATAGCCAAAAGCCAATAGCTAAAAGCAAAAAGCCAAAAGCCAATAGCCAAAAAAAAAATATACTATGAAAAAAAACTTACTCAAATCATTAGGACCCGGATTATTATGGGCAGGTGCCGCCGTAGGTGTTTCTCATTTGGTGCAATCTACCAGAGCGGGTGCCGGTTACGGATTTTACTTTATCGGATTTTTATTACTGGCAAATTTTCTAAAATATCCGTTTTTTGAATTTGCGCCTCGCTATGCCGCAGCCACAGGGCAAAACTTGATTGAAGGCTACAAAAAAATCGGAAAATGGGCAATTGTTCTTTATGCATTGCTAACCGTTTCAACCATGTTTGCCATACAAGCCGCTGTTACTGTTGTAACTGCCGGATTGGTCGGAAATATTTTTCATATCGAACTAAATATTACAAGTGTTAGTATTATCATCTTACTGATTACCATGGCAATACTTATCATTGGAAAGTTTGCTTTGCTTGACAAATTGATCAAATTTATCATCATTATTCTATCCATTACTACAATTATTGCAGTAGCAAACGGATTATTAGTCGGTTATCATCCCAAAGCCGAATTTGCTACAAATTTCGATTTTTCAAAAGTCATAGACTTGGCATTCCTCATTGCTTTTATCGGTTGGATGCCGGCGCCTCTTGATATTTCCATTTGGCATTCGTTTTGGACAATTGCCAAAAAACGCGAAACCGGTCACGCACCAACACTTAAAGAGGCACTTTTCGATTTTAATGTGGGCTATATCGGCACGGTGATTTTGGCACTCGGATTTTTATCATTAGGCGCTTTGTTTATGTACGGCACAGGCGAAGCATTATCGCAAAAAGCGGTTGCATTTTCAGGACAATTAATTGAAATGTTTACCAACAGTATCGGCGCATGGGCTTATATCATTATTGCTGTTGCCGCATTAACCACTATGTTTAGCACTACCCTGACTTGTATGGACGCTTACTCGCGTGTGCTCCCTTCTACTACACGCCTCATTTTTACCGATGACAACAAAACAACTAATGATACGCAACGTAAAACCATCTTATTTTGGATGATTATTTTGGTGTCCGGCACAATGATTCTGCTACTGTTTTTTATGAAAAATATGAAATATATGGTCGATTTGGCAACAACCATTTCATTTGTTACTGCACCCGCCATAGCCATTCTCAATTATTTGGTGGTAACCGACAAACATGTGCCGCAAGAAGCACAACCTAAACCTTGGTTAAAAATCTATGCATGGATTGGCATTATTTTCTTGACAGCATTCTCGTTGTATTTTATTTATTGGAGGTTTTTTAGGAATTAATGGCAGTTTAGTTTCAAATAGAATGTAATTTCAAATAAATGTTCTTATCATCAAATAAGATTGTTTTTGATAATAAAATTTGATACCACAAAGCTAAACCATCAACAAAAATAAATTTATAACTGACAAATCTCATAAATTTAAGTATCTTTGCAATCTCAATAAAATAGTATGGCAAATTTGGATAATCTTTCATTTGACGAATTCAGAAAAGAGGTTTTAAACGATTATAAATTGGCGGTTCTCAGCCGTGAACTCAGTTTGATGGGACGCCGCGAAGTCTTAATGGGACGCGGTGGTTTCGGTATTTTTGGCGGTGGTAAAGAAGTACCGCAAATTGCCCTGTCAAAAGTATTTAAAAACGGCGATTTTCGTTCGGGTTATTACCGCGATCAAACCCTAATGTTGGCCTTAAATATGCTTACACCTAAGCATTTGTTTGGAAGTGTTTACGGTGATACCGATATCAATCATAATCCGGAATCGGGTGGCAGACAAATGAATAACCATTTTGCAACGCATAGTTTAAATGAAGATGGTTCTTGGAAAAATTTAACAGCACAAAAAAACTCCGCCTCCGATATATCTTCAACAGCAGGACAAATGCCTCGTTTATTAGGATTGGCACAGGCGTCAAAAGTGTATCGAAATTTGGAAGTATTGCCCGATAATTACAAGAATTTTTCAATCAACGGCAACGAAATTGCTTGGGGAACTATTGGAAATGCCAGCACAAGCGAAGGTGTTTTTTGGGAAACAATCAATGCGGCAGGACTAATGCAAGTGCCTATGGTTATTAGTATTTGGGACGACGAATACGGTATTTCAGTTCCTGCAAAATACCAAACAACCAAAGAAGATTTGTCCGAAATATTAAAAGGTTTTCAGAGAGAAAAAGACACCAACGGATTTGAAATATTTACCGTCAAAGGTACCGATTATCCGGCATTGATCAAAACATATAAAAAAGCAGAAAAAATTGCACGCGAAGAACATGTACCTGTAATTGTACACGTAAAAGATTTGATGCAACCCATAGGACACTCAACCTCAGGCTCGCAAGAACGCTACAAAAGCAAGGAGCGTCTTGCTTACGAAAAAAGCATCGATTGTAATCTAAATATGCGTAATTGGATTCTAGATACGCATTTGGCAACCGAAGATGAATTAATCATCATAGAAAAAGAAGCAAAAGCAGAAGCAAAACAAGCCAAAAAAGAAGCTTGGGACGAGTTTAGCAAGCCTATAAAGCAAGCCAAAAAGGAAGTTTTGCAACTTATAAAAAACGTCGCGCAAAGCACCAAAAACAAACAAATCGTTAATCAATTAATGCAAAAATTGATTGCCAACGAAGATATGCACGTGCGTTATAATTTGCTTTATGCGCGTCAAGTCATGTGGCAAATCAAAGATGAAGATTTTACTGCTAAACACGAATTACAAACGTGGATTGACAAATACAGAGACAGATATCAAAAACGTTACAGCTCACATTTGTATAGCGAAAGCGAACAAGCGGCAACCAAAATAGCCGAAGTTAAACCTGTATATAACTACGATGCGCCATTAGTAGATGCTCGTACCATTTTACGTGACAACTTTAACGAAATTTTTACCAAACACCCCGAAGCTCTTATTTTTGGCGAAGATACCGGCTACATCGGCGATGTAAATCAAGGTTTGGAAGGAATGCAAAAAAAGTTTGGCGAACTCAGGGTTTTTGATACCGGCATTCGCGAAGCAACTATTATCGGGCAAGGTATCGGAATGGCTATGCGCGGTTTACGACCTATTGCCGAAATTCAATATTTAGACTACATTTTATATGCACTGCATACCATTAGCGACGATTTGGCAACGCTACATTATCGTACCGTCGGGCGCCAAAAAGCCCCGTTGATTATTCGTACACGCGGACATCGTCTCGAAGGTATTTGGCACTCCGGATCGCCCATGAGCGGTATCAACAGTTTTTTTAAAGGCATATATATATTAGTACCTCGAAATATGACCAAAGCCGCCGGTTTTTTCAACACAATGATGGAAAGCGACAATCCGGCACTGATAATCGAAAATTTAAACGGCTATCGCCTTAAAGAAAAACAACCTGCCAATTTTGGCGAATTTAAAACCCCCGTAGGTGTCGTAGAAACGGTTAGATACGGGTCGGATATAACCTTGGTCTCTTACGGCTCTACTTTAAAGATTGTTGAAGAAGCCGCACAAGAGTTGCAAAAATTTGACATCAGTTGCGAAGTCATAGATATTCAGAGTTTAATGCCTTTGGACTTAGCTCATGACATCGTCAAAAGTGTGCAGAAAACAAATCGTTTAATGGTTATTGATGAAGATGTTCCCGGAGGCGCATCGGCATATATTTTAAACGAAGTATTGACCAAGCAAAACGCATATCAGTATCTGGACAGCAAGCCCATTGCTTTATGCTCAGAAGAACATCGTCCTGCCTACGGTACCGACGGCGATTATTTCTCGAACAAAAGTGCCGAAGATATTTTTGAAGCGGTTTACAATGTAATGCACGAAGCTAATCCGCAGAAATACAATAAGTTATAGAAGTTTTTCTGTATAAACATGTCAGTATTTTTAGTTTGAAAAGCTTTCAATCTAAATCAACTTGACTTAGCAGATACATATTATTTAATTACATTTAATAATAGTACAAACTGTAAATTCAAAAAAAAAGCTTATTTTTGAGCATCTATTATTCTATACGATGAAAAAAATATTTTTACTCATTGCGCTACTGTCCGCAACAGTTAATGCACAAAACATAAAGCAAGTTGAGGGTGTTATTTTAGACCAAAACAAT
>CAZSBI010000056.1:0-5531 GCA_964604735.1 uncultured Flavobacteriaceae bacterium
AAAAACGCCAAGAAACGCTGTGCGACTAAGTGTTACCCTGTGGTAAATAAAAATAGCTAACCACAGAGTTGCACCAAGTAGCACAACGTAACCGGCACGAGTAAAAAACGCTGTGAAACGCTGTGTTACTCCGTGGTAAAAAAAATAGCTAACCACAGAGTTACACCAAGTAGCACAACGTAACCGGAACGAGTAAAAAACGCTGTGAAACGCTGTGTTACTCTGTGGTAAATAAAAATAACTAACCACAGAGTTACACCAAGTAGCACAACGTAACCAACACGAGTAAGAAACGCTGTGGTACTCTGTGTCACTCTGTGGTAAAAAAAATAACTAACCACAAAGTAGCACCAAGTAGCACAACGTAACCAACACTAGTAAAAAACGCTGTGCTACTCTGTGTTACCCTGTGGTAAAAAAATAACCATTCACAATATTTCAATAATTAATATTGTTAACTTTGTAACTTAAAATATTTTGGTATGATTTCAGTAAAAAATTTGACAAAAAAATATAACGGTACACAAGTATTAAACATTCCTGAATTGGAAATTCCCAAAGGACAAAGTTTCGGATTGGTAGGTAATAACGGCGCCGGAAAAACCACTTTTTTTAATTTATTACTCGATTTAATCAGACCAACAACAGGCAAAATTACCAACAAGGGTATTGTAGTAAATAAAAGCGAAGAATGGAAAACTTTTACCTCATCATTTATTGACGAAAGCTTCTTAATAGGCTACTTAACTCCCGAGGAATATTTTTATTTTATTGGTGAATTGCGCGGACAAAACAAAGCAGATATCGACACATTTTTAGAACAGTTTACAGAAATATTTAATGATGAAATTTTAGGAAAACAAAAATATTTGCGCGATTTATCAAAAGGAAATCAGAAAAAAGCCGGATTAATAGCCGCGCTGATTGGCAATCCGGAAGTTATTATTCTTGATGAACCTTTTGCCAACTTAGACCCGACTACACAAATCAGGCTTAAAAAACTTTTGAAAAACTTATCAGAAAACGAACATGTTACTTTGTTAATTTCGAGCCACGATTTAGGTCATATTACCGAAGTAACCGAACGCATTGTCGTGCTTGAAAAAGGCGATGTGGTAAAAGATATAGTTACCTCACCGCAAACTTTAAAAGAATTGGAAGACTTTTTTACGGTTTAACAAAGTATTATATCTTTGTCCAATGAAAATAATTCAAAAATATTTCGATTTAACACCCGTTCAAGCAGAACAGTTTAAACAACTTGAAGCACTCTATAAGGATTGGAACAGCAAGATAAACGTAATATCTCGCAAAAATATTGATGCCTTATACGTCAATCACGTGCTACACTCTTTGGGTATTGCCAAAGTTATAGATTTTTTGCCCGGAAGCAGCGTTTTGGATGTAGGAACAGGCGGCGGTTTTCCCGGCATTCCCTTGGCAATATTATTTCCTGAAACACATTTTCATTTGGTCGATAGTATTGGCAAAAAACTCAAAGTAGTAGATGCAGTTGCGCTTGATTTAGGTTTAACTAATGTAAAAACCACTCACGACAGAGCCGAAAACATCAAAGAAAAATACGATTTTATTGTAAGTCGTGCCGTTACCAAAATGCCCGATTTTGTAAAATGGGTCAAAGGAAAAACCAAAAAAGAATCGGCACACCCACTTAAAAATGGTATTCTTTACTTAAAAGGCGGTGATTTAAGCAAGGAATTGTCCCCTTACCGAAATGTCAAAATACACAATCTAAAAGATTTTTTTGAAGAAGATTTTTTTGAAACCAAAAAAGTTGTTTATTTACCTTTAAAATATCAGAAATAAAAAAAGCGCTCTAATTAGAGCGCTTTATAAATAATGAGTTATAAATTTATTTATCTTCATAAGTATATTCCATATATCCTTGCGATTGATTATCTTGTGTAGTATCTACTCTTGTCGGATATTTGTCGGCATTATAGTTATAAGTCATTGTCACTTCTTGATGCTGATTACCCATCGACGAATTCATATCGGTTACCATTGTTAAAACATTATTGACAGACGTTTTCGGCTCAAACAGAGTAGTTACATTTAAAAAAGGAATATTATTTGTATCATAAGTAGCAGTAGTCGATTGGTTAAAAGATATGCCTGAAACTGTTCCTGTTAAATTCATTGAAGTCATATTTCCGGAAGTATAAGTCATTGTTCCAACTATATTTATATCGCCATACTGTGCCGTACGAATAAGGATTCTGAATTGATCGGGATTGGTACCTGTGTAATGTGTAAAATCTTGACGAACTTCTAATTCTCTATTAGCATTATAACTTTCGGTTCTGGAAATTAAATCGTTGTCGTTGAAATATTTTGTCACGCCTGCAAAAACACCATTTTTTGTTGCCACTATTGAATCTAACAAACCTTTTGTGCTATCACTGTAATAATAATCGAAAACAGTTGTGTCAGTACCGACAGTCGTTTTCTTTGTGATAAGTCTTTCGTCATAAGTATAAGTGTCTGTTGAAGTTAGTGTGCCGTTGGCATCATAGCTCTTAACAATTGTAGGCACTGCCTTTTTTTCTACCGAAGTTTGCTCTTCTTCTACTCCTTCATCGTCTTTTTTACAGTTTGTAAACAATAAAGCGATGAAAAATAATGGTAATAAATAAGTTTTTTTCATAATAAAAATATTTTTTTGTTATAATTACGCAAATATAATGAAAAATTCATAAAAATCAGCTGATAAATATTTTTTAAGACAGAAAAAGGAAATAGAAACGATTTATCTTAGGTGTTTTGAAATTAATTCGATATTACTCAACAATAAACAAATCGCTGATAATGCCATCTATTAAAAACAAAGTTTTAGACGAAGCTTTTAGCTGATTATTTGCCACGATTAAAGCTTTATTTTCGATATATTTTCGGGCATTTTTTTGAAGTATATCCGTATATTTCTTATCAATTTGAGCAACTTTATCTAAATCGACACCCCACATTGTCCGTAAACCTGTCATAATCATTTCGTTGAATAAATCGGTTTTTGAAAGCAATTCTTCTTCAAAATAAGTTTCGTTTATTTGCTTGATATACTTGGCATTGTTACTGATATTCCATCGTCTTTTTTGCCCGTCAAATGAATGTGCCGCGGGACCTAATCCCAAATACGGAATGTTTTTCCAGTAATTTGTATTGTGTTTTGAAAGATAATCTTTTTTGCCAAAATTAGACACTTCGTAATGCAAAAAATCATTACTTAATAGTCTGTCTCTAAGCAAATTAAATTGTTCAGCAGATTGATTTTCGGATAAAGGCGGAAAAATACTCTTCTTAATTTGATAATCTAAAACCGTATTCTTTTCGACCGTTAAAGCATAAGCGGATATATGTGGCACATCAAAACGAATCGCTTTTTCGATATTCTTTAACCACTTTTCATTGCTTAAACCCGGAATGCCGTAAATCAAGTCGATAGTAAGATTGTCAATGCCCATATCTTGGGCGGTTTTAATGGCAAATTCGGCTTGGCGTGCCGTATGACTACGGTGCAATTTTTGCAAATCCTCTTCAAAAAAAGATTGTATCCCAATGCTTAATCTATTAATACCAATTTGTTTAAATCCCTTGGTTTTTTCAAACGTAAAATCGTCCGGATTGCCTTCGAGTGTAATTTCGGGTTTTGTGCTAATCGTAAATTTTTGATCAATTTTATTCAAAATGCTTTCAATGTCTTGCACATCGACAATTGAAGGCGTTCCGCCCCCAAAATAGATGGTATCAAAAGTATGTTTTTGCCATTTTTCAGCCCGATTATCTATCTCAACCAATATACTATCAATGAGTGCGTCTTTGTTTTTTAAAGAAGTAGAAAAATGAAAATCGCAGTAATGACAAGCTTGTTTGCAAAAGGGAATATGTATATAAATACCTGCCATTATTGTAGCAATCCGAAAATTAGAAATAGAAATGCCGAAATACCGCCGGCAATTAATGCATAGGGCAATTGGGTTTTGACATGATCGACATGATCAGAAGCCGATGCCATAGACGAAATGATTGTAGTGTCTGAAATAGGCGAACTATGATCGCCAAAAACACCTCCGCTCAGTACTGCGGCAATAGCCAAATACGGACTTACATCCATTTGTGCAGCCATTTGCACGGCAATGGGTATCATAATGGCAAATGTTCCCCAAGAAGTACCTGTTGAAAAAGCAATGAATGCCGCTACAATAAAAATAATCACCGGCACCAATCCGCCTGTTAAAAAACTCTTGGCAACACCGGCAACATAAATGCCCGTGCCTAATTCCTTAGTGACCGAGCTAATGGCAAAAGCCAACATCATCAATAAAGCCAAAGGCATCATTTCTGAAATACCTTTGAGTACCCAGTCAAACATATCGGTAAATTTGGCTATTTTTTGTGTTTTGTAAAGCAACATTGCTACAAAAATAGCAGTAATCACCGCCATTAACACCGCTGTTGAGCCCGAACCTTTGCTTATGGCATAAAAGACTTTGTTCACAGAAAAAACATCACCTAATTCGGCCGTTGCTTTTTGCCAACCATCAAGAATAAGCGTTACCGGCATCATTAAAACCATTACGGCTAGCGGAATAATCATATTAAAAGCTCTTGTTTTATTGTTGTCAACCGCTTCGACATGCGTCAAGGCTTCCGAAATCATAGGTTTGGCTGTATCTGACAATACTTTTCCTTCATTTTGAGCTCTATTTTCTGCTTTTTTCATCGCAGCCACATCAAAATTGAAGAAAATGACTATCAATACCAATAAAAGTGCAAGAATGGGATAAAAATTATATTTCATCGACTTAAAAAGTACTACAAAACCCTCATCAAAACCTTGCGTTAACAGTAGCCCCATAATAAAAGCACCCCAAGCGTTAAAAGGAATAAGAATTGAAGTTGGTGCAGAACTGCTATCGGCAATATAGGCTAATTTTTCTCTAGAAATATTGAGTTTGTCAAAAATAGGACGAAAAACCGTTCCTACAGTTAAAGACGAAATACTTGTTTCAACAAAAACCAAAACACCTGTTAGCCAAGCATAAAACTGAATTTTCTTTCTATTTTTATTGATATCTCCCTGTTCTAATCCGCCTAATTTATGATCTATATATTTGACAAAACCTTGCACTCCACCCGACTTTTGTATTAAAATAATCAGTCCGCCTACCAATGCACTAAACATAATTGTTTTGGTATTTCCGCCGCTTTTAAACACATCGACCAAAGACATAATAGTTTGATAGGAGCCTGTAAAAACATTGCCACCTTTAATGATAATCCAGCTCAACCAGATGCCAAAAAGCAGCGAAATATATACTTGTTTGGTGCGTATTGCCAAAACAATAGCCAATAGTGGCGGAACAACCGACCAGAAACCGTAATCGTGCATAATAGTTTATTTTGAAGGACTAAGATACTAAAAAAAATGAAGTATTTTAAAACAAAAAAGTCGCAAAGCTTTGCTTTGCGACTTTTGTTGGTCTACCAGGGCTCGAACCTGGACTCTTCTG
>CAZSBI010000057.1:0-3080 GCA_964604735.1 uncultured Flavobacteriaceae bacterium
CCAATATTTAAATGAAAAACTTTTATTCCGTTTTTTTTAGCATTGTCGGCAAAAGGCACCAATTTTCTGATGGGTGACGCCGGCATATTCATTCCTTTGTTTGATATGGTTGGCATAGTTATTTTGTTTTGTACAAATCTAAAAATATTTGTTTGAGTAAAAAATAATATTTAGCCCTTTTTTATAAAAAAATTACTCTTTTTCTTTAAATCCTCTTGATTTTCTGCTAATTATTTGATTTTCAAAATATTCGTCTGCTGCTGAAATATTGTCAAAATTGTAATCTGACGAAAAACCGGTTTCTCCGATGCTGCCTATCACAATATTTATCTTGTTGTTATTTTGCTTGATAGTCCAAAATTTATTTTTTGACAAATTAATCAATTCAACAATTTTACCGTCACTAATTTCCGATATTTCTTCTTCAATTTTTTCTTCATTTGCTTCTATTGCAATAATGTCATTTGCTTCCGGTTTAATTATTTTATTCTCTAAGACATCGATAATATTTTGAAGGATACTGTCTTTATGATTCAGCCAATCGTTTGCAAATATTTTATAAACTTGCCAACCAAAAACATTTAAAATTTGTGGTATGGTATAGTATTGACTTAGCACATCATTGCTTTGGTAGCTTTCTATATGATCAATAATAATTCCTAAATCATATATTTTTTGCGTTTTATCTTTTTTAATTCCGAGATCTATTTTCAGTCTTGATTGACCTAAATTTAGTTTTACAAAGTAGCCTTTTTCTGCTAAAAATTGTTTAATTTCATCAATCCAAAGCGTTTCTTTTGCTTTGTCCTTTATTTGTTTGCGTCGTCCTAAATTGTGTAAAATACTTTGTGCGGCATCAAATTTTCCGGCAGAAACATATTGTGAATATTGCAGATATTTTTTCAGGTAATTGGCTCCTTCGTTATATTCATTGGTAATATCGTTATGTTTGATAGAACTAACAATAACCATATGATATTTTGCTCTTGAAAAAATAACATTTAGCCTTTTTTCTCCTCCACGCCGATTTATAGGACCAAAATTCATCAGCATTTTTCCTTTTGGGTTGTATCCGTAGCAAATACTTAATATCATAATATCTCGTTCGTCTCCTTGAACATTTTCGAGGTTTTTGACAAACAATCCGGTAAATTCTTCTTCATTATTACCGGAAAACGCTTCTTCTAAAACAATAGCGAATTTTGTATCGTCATTTGCCAAACGGTTTAAGGCATTTTCAATATTTGATTGTTGTTGCATTGAAAAGGCAACTATTCCTAAGCTTTTATTTGTGTCTGACATCAAAATTTCTCTAACCATATAGGCTATATATTCTGCTTCGTCGTCATTCATTCGATTATCATAAATACCGGTTGGCAAATAATGGTACGTAATGCTGTTTTTGTATATCAACGGTGTATTTTTGATAGCATCTTTTGCTTTGTACACTTCAATTTCATTTTGCTGATTATCAACAGAATAAACATCAGGAATTGTGTAAAGAGCTCCTTCGTAAAAAGCAAAATTACTAAAATTAATTAATGCTTCTTGTCTGGAACGATAATGCCAACCAAGGGTTACTTGCGGCAGTTTTCTGACACCTTGATTGAGTAAACTCTCGGCATCCATAGATAAAAATTCTGCTTCATCATCGTCTTCTTCTAATTTGGTAGAGAAGAAGTTAGAAGGCGGCATTTGCATTTCATCGCCTACAATAATGGCTTGCGAGGCTCTAAATAACGGCGGGATACCTTCTTCAACTGTTATTTGACTGGCTTCATCAAAAATTACAATATCAAATATTTCAGTTAGCGGTAATGTGTCAGAAACGCTTAACGGCGACATCATCCAAACGGGTTTAAGATCCTTAATAACTGTTCCGGATTTTTCGTCAACTAAGTCACGAATGGATTTATACCTAATTTTCTTATTAAATTCATTCTCTAATATTGCCCTGCCTTCTTGGTAATGTTGCTTGGTATTTTTTTGTTCATTAGTCATTTCATAAACCGGCATAAAATCAAGATCCAAAGCTGTTTGAAATTTCTTTTTAACAATTTCGTTAATATATGTACTGTTGATTTTCAATAGTTTAGGATATAACAATTGAATTTGTTCAACTACTCTTTCTAATTCTTTACCGTTTATATCCGATCCATTTTCACGACTCACATCTAATAGTTGTTTGTATGCTGATAGATATTCAATCTCATTAACAATCAATTTATGATTTAGAATATATTGACGAAAAACATCAGGTAAATCTTGCCATTCCTTTAAGCGTGGCGCTAAGCCGTATAAGATTGAAGTATTGATACGTAATTCATCAATATGGTCATACAAATCGCTAATTACATCGATATGTTTTGCCAATAAATCTTTGTCTTCTGTTAAGTTTTCGTAAGATTTGCTAATTTTGGGCATCTCGTCTAATAATGTTATAAGATCATTATTATTAAGTAGTTGTGAATGCCCGGAAATATTGATTAATTTATCTAATTCTGTTCTATAATTATTTAATTCTTCCTTGGTAATTTTGCTGTCATTTTCAAATTGATTTTTTAAATTCTGTAAGTGCAATTTCAATTCATATTCATCATTTAATCCGCTAAGAACTTCTTCTACTTCGGGTGGTACTAATTGAGAATCAAAGTCATAGAATTTTTTAAGAGTATTTATGAATTCTTCTTTTTTTCCAAGTAATTTTTTTAAAAAACCACCGGTAGCTTCTTTATATTGTTTGTTTAATCTTTTTAACTCGTCTTTTGAAGGTTTTTTGATCCAATATTTGTTCTTTTCTTCTGCTTGAGATATTTTTGATTTCCATTGCTCAATTTCTTCAATACTTTTTTCAAATTGAGCCGTTTGTGCAGAACTAGGGTCGAGTAGTGCTGTTTTATTGTCTTTATGAAGGATGTACAATTTAGATAATATGCTGATAATTTCATTAATTTGCTCGAAATTATTTAATTTAACAGCTAATTTTGTTTCTAACAATCCGTTAATAAATGACAATTCTTTTTCGAATCGATCACTTTTTGCAATAATAGTTTGTGCATTTACATTATTTAATATTTGTG
>CAZSBI010000058.1:0-8951 GCA_964604735.1 uncultured Flavobacteriaceae bacterium
CGAAGATAAGTACATCGTTTAGCCATAGTTTAGTTGCTTTACCCGAACCGAAATTGATATATACGGTTTGTTTTTTGGGCGATTTTATAAATGTTTGTGCATAATTTATTCCGCTACCGTATTCTCCATGATTAACAAAAATACGATAGGCTTCTTTTTCGCCTGCCGGTGGTGTGTACCAATTTACATATCCATTGCTGTTGGCATTAAACGGTTTTAAACTTTTTGCTTTTGATTCCGGCGGATAAACAGTATTGATGCCGCTATCGTTAAGGTTTTCAAAAACACCACAAACTTGCCAATCTCTAACTGAGCTGATTTTATCAATATTTTCGTTAAAAGTATCAAAATCATTAGCTTCTCTTGCCGAAGCAGCTTTTAGATAATGCATAGCATTGATAATCTGCGGATGTGTATATTTTTGTTTGGTCATAAAATCGACATTGTCGAAAACCATTTTTTTAAAACCTGTATCGTTGTAGTCTGAAAACACATAATCTTCTTTCCATAAAGCGTATAGGTAGTATTCCATATCTTTTTTCTTGATAAATGCAGGTAAAAACGAAGGGTCCGGTTTAAAAATACCCGATTCATTGTTAACGAGTTGTTTTAAAATAATTGATTCTAAATCGGCACGTTTTGTGTTGATGCGTTTTGTTGCTTTGCGTGCCGCTGCGCGTTTGTTTTGGAGTAAATCGTTCCAAATCTTGTCATTTTTTTGCGAAAACCCATTAACACTGATGAGTAATACGCTTAGGATAAAAAGAATTTTTTTCATTTAAATTTAGGTATTATGTTAATATTTCTGATATAAGAACGCTAATGTACAAAATAATTGTATAATAGATTATGTTTTTTTCACCAAATTATTTAAAATACTCTAAAATGGCATAAACAGGAAAATGATCGCTGTAACCACCTTGATACGAACTGCCTATATAGGTTCTAAATGGTTTATTTTTAGGTTTTCCGTGCCAAGTTTTCAAATATTTTGGTGCGAATATCTTCATTTCTTTGTATTGTAGTTTAGATGCAGAATTAAAATAGTTTGAAAAAATAAGCTGATCAAACAAATGCCATTTTTGTTGATGGTTTAAACTACCTAAATGTTGCTTAAATAATGCTTCACTCGGATTGAAGAAATCTTTGTAAACTAATTCGGTTTTTATAGTTTCGTCATAGGGGTCAGTATTAAAATCGCCCATAACTATTATTTTTGCATCATCTTCTTCGTATTGAATATAATTGATAATTTCTCGCAATTGTTCAGATGCTAATCGTCGTTTATGCCCCGACTGTATATCACCTTCACGACGCGAGGGCCAATGATTTATCAGTAAATGAATCGCTTCACCTTTTAAAAGTCCGCGACAATATAATATATCTCTGGTTTTGTAGGGCAAACCCTTGTTGGTATATAGGGTTAATGGATGCGCCCTTGATTCGAGCAACTCAAATTGCGTTTTGTCATAGAGTAAAGCTACATCCATTCCACGACGGTCTTCAGACTCAAAATGAACAAAACCTAAGTCGTGTTTTCTAAGGTACTTCGATTTGACGAGGTCGTTTAATACCGTTTTGTTTTCAACTTCGCCCAAGCCTACAAGCGCAGGTAATTTTTGTGTTTCGGTATAGCCAAGCCGGCTAATGACATAAGCTATTTTTTTGGCTTTATTAAAGTAGCGTTTGCTAATCCAATGCATAAAACCTTTGGGGGTAAACGGATTGTCCTGAGTTTTTGGATCATCTACCGTGTCAAAAAAATTTTCTAAATTGTAAAAACCAATACTTAATTTCTCTTTCATCTATTTCTCTGTTTTATCACAAAAAGGCGGATTGTTTGTCAGTTGACAAGTGCATAAATGGTATTCTTTGGTTTCTGAAACAGAAAAAATCATAGGACGCATACCGCTGTCAGAATGTCGTCCGTCACAAAATGGCAAGCGTTTTGATAGTCCGCAAGTGCACCAAAGGTAGTTTTTGTCGGCTTTTAGTTCAATTTTATGTGCTTTGTGTGTCATTAATAAAGTTAATTGTGCTAAAATATAAAAAAGAATTATCTTTGAAACCCATTTAAAACAGACATTTATGAAAAAAGGCAAACTTATTATATTTTCGGCACCATCGGGCAGTGGCAAAACAACTTTAGTGCATCACTTGCTGGAACAAGAAGCGTTAAACTTGGCTTTTTCTATTTCGGCGGCTTCTCGAGATAAACGATGTGGCGAAGTAGATGCTAAAGATTATTATTTTATCAGCCCCGAAGCTTTTCAACAAAAAATTAAAGAAAACGCTTTTGTAGAGTGGGAAGAAGTGTATAAAAATAATTACTACGGCACTTTAAAATCAGAAGTAGAACGCTTACTTAATGAGGGCAAAAATGTCATTTTTGATATTGATGTAAAAGGTGGTTTAAATATTAAAAAACAATATCCTGACAATAGCCTTGCTGTTTTTGTGCAACCACCTTCGGTTGAAGAACTGCGTAAAAGATTGCAGGGCAGAAAAACAGAAACTGCCGATAAAATTGCTATGCGTATTGCCAAAGCAGAAGAAGAACTTGGCTACGCCAAAGATTTTGATGTTGTTGTGTTAAACGATGATTTAGATACTGCAAAAAAAGAAGTCGTAAAAATTGTGCAAGAATTTATCGATGGTTTAGCTAAGGAAAATATAGAAGATTAAAGCATAATTTGATTTTTCCACTCTTGTTTAGTGTGTTGTTGTTTATAAAAAATAGCTATACATATAATATCATAGGCTTTTGGGTGTAACCGCTGCCGATAATTTAGACGAGGCAGAATTTACGATTGAAATTACAACACGCGTATATAGATAAATTAGTTTTAAACCGTAGCGTCACTTACAACTAAACCATCTTTGAGGCGGATAATGCGTTTGGCATGCGCTGCAATATCCTCTTCGTGAGTAACTAAAATAATAGTATGCCCTTTTAGATGAAGTTGATTAAACAGTTCCATAATTTCGTCAGAAGTAACAGAGTCTAAATTTCCCGTAGGTTCATCAGCCAAAATAATTGACGGATTATTGACCAAAGCACGAGCTACGGCTACACGTTGGCGTTGTCCGCCTGAGAGTTCATTGGGTTTATGATCCATTCTATCTTCCAGCCCTACTTGTATTAAAACCTCTTTGGCACGTTCTTTACGCTGTTTTTTCGATTTTCCGGCATAAATTAATGGTAAAGCTACATTATCTAAGGCAGTAGTACGAGGCAATAAATTAAAAGTCTGAAAAACAAAACCGATTTCTTTATTTCTGATAGCCGCCAACTCATTATCAGTTAGTTTTTCAACCTCTTGACCATTCAATTTGTAATGCCCATTAGTAGGCGAATCGAGCGCCCCTAATAAATTCATCAAAGTAGATTTGCCACTTCCCGAAGGACCCATTAAAGCAACATACTCACCCTTATTGATATCTAATGTAATACCCCGAAGCGCTTTTACAACTTCGGTACCCATTTTAAAATGTCGCCGGATATTATTCAACTCTATTATTTTCATTTTTCTTATTTTTATATCTTAAGACCTTCAAACTTAATACTCAACACTTCCGACTTCAAACTTCATAAAAACCACACAAAAAAATTCGTGCGGTAGCGAAAATAGTACTTCTTCCGACTTCCGACTTCCGACTTCCGTCTTCGGACTTCCGACTTCCAACTTCCAACTTCCAACGCACTTTTACCTTTTACCTCGCTCCTTTTCCCTTCTTTCCGACTCCCCGAAATCAAAACGCAATATTATCAATCAATCTAATCTCTCCTGCAAATACAACGATAAACCCACGATATTTGTTACCAATTATTTTTTTTGTGGCAGATTGCAAGGTTTTTTCATCGGCAATTTCAAAATATTCTAATTTTAGCAATGGATTTTCAGCTATTTTTTGTTCAACAAAACTTTTTATTTCTTCAATACTTTTGTCTGCAAAAAGTTGCTTAGCATCTTGCAATACCTCATAAATATAAGGTGCTGCGGCACGATGCTCTGCTGTCAATCGGCGGTTACGCGAACTCATTGCCAGACCATCATCTTCTCTGTAAATACCAACCGGAATAATCTCTATAGGCATTTTTTCTTTTTCGACCAATTTTTTGATAATTTGTAGTTGTTGAAAATCTTTTTCGCCAAAATATGCACGGTTGGGTTGCACAATTTCAAACAATTTTTTGACTACTGTGCCAACGCCGTCAAAATGACCCTTGCGATATTTACCTTCCATTTCGTGCTCTAATCCGTCAAAGTTAAAATGGTCACTTTTTATATTCCCGTCATAAAAATCGGTAGCGCTTGGGTGATATACTACAATATTGTTGCTGAGTTGTTTTAGCAAACGAATATCTTCAAACAAATTACGCGGATATTTTTTAAGATCATCTTTGTTGTCAAATTGAGTTGGATTGACAAAAATACTGACAACCGTTTGAGCATTGTCACGCAACGAAGCTTTTACCAATGCCAAATGCCCCTGATGTAAAGCACCCATAGTAGGTACAAAACCAATTGGATTATCAACTTTTTGTAAGTAAACTTTAAGATCTGTCTTTTTTTCGAATACCTTCATATATATATTGTTTTTGTAGTGTTGAAAACAAGCTTTATGCCAAAAAATTATACAAATGATAACACTTCAACTCTTGTTTATGAAAACTTTAACTACTATAAACCTAAGCAATTTACCAAAAATACATCAAAAATTTGTATCTTTGTATTTTGTAACTCATTTCAGTTAAATATTTTTTATTCTTAGCAAAGAATATTCATTCAAATAACGAGGTGAGCAAGATAAAATTACACACACAATGAAAGGTAAAAATTTTTTGATAGCATCATCGGGCATTTATCCTTATGTTACGAATGATGACACTGCAAACTTAGCGTACAAAATAGCCAGAACAGTAAATGGCGCAAAGGGTCAAACACGTATGTTTATGCCGCGTTTTGGCACGGTTAATGAGCGCAGGCATCAGCTTCACGAAGTCATTAGATTGTCAGTAGTCAATATTGTAATTGACGATGATGATATGCCCTTAATTATTAAAGTAGCTTCTATACCCAAAGAGCGTATGCAAGTATATTTTATTGATAATGACGAGTTTTTTAAACGCAAATTTACCTTTACCGATGAGGACGGGCAATTGTTTGAAGACAATGACGGGCGTGCCGTTTTCTTTGCAAAAGGTGTTGTAGAAACGGTAAAAAAATTAAAATGGCGTCCTGATTATACATTGGTTTTCGATTGGTTTACTTCGTTATTACCATTGTACATCAAAACATATTATAAAAACGAACCGCTTTTTCACAGTGGCAAAACCTACATTGTGTTGACCGACGATTCTTTTGACGAAACAATGCACAATACACTTAAAAATAAACTTATTTTTGACGAAATTCCGCAAGAGTTTATTGATAAATTATTAGAACCGACGCAAATTAATTTGTTAAAAAACGCCATAGATTTAGCCGATGGTGTAGTCGTAAGAGCCAAAAATATTCCGGAAGAAATAGCTGCTCACTTAGAAGAAAAAGATATCGATATTGTAGATGTTTCCGATATTGATTTAGACGAAAACGAAGCAGAACTGAAAGCACGAGTTTTTGCTGCATTCGGCGAAGAAAAAATAGAGACAAATTAATCATTAATTTTTTATAAAAAACTATAAATATGCTGCATTTAAAAAACAGTTTAATAGCATTTGTTATACTCTTATTAGTATTTACTTCTTGCAAAAAAGAATTCACAGACGTTGGAAATCAATTAGTTGACTTACCTCATTATGAAGGAAAACTTTATACCGAATCAAAAGTTAAAGTATATGACCAACGAGTAGAAAAAGTATATGCAAAAAATTTTCCTCTTAATGCAATAGGCGTTTACAACGATCCTGTTTTTGGTCGTTTAGAAGCAGATTTTGTTTCAGGCTTAAAATTTACAGGTTTTGGAGCAAGTCAAGACCCAGATGGTACATTATTAGCCGAAGGATTTGGCGACAACGTGAAAATTATAGATGCTAAACTTATAATTCCCTACTATACGCATGTAGAAACTGATCAGTCAGGTAATAAATATTATGAAGCAGATTCAATTTATGGACAAAATGCGTTTAGAATAAAAATATATGAAAATAGTTATTTATTATCCGGTTTAAATGCAAACGATAATTTACATGATCAAAGACACTTTTACTCAGACTTTGATTTTAATGCATTTAAAACAACTTTATTGGCAGACAGTATTCATTTTACACCAAACATGAATGCATATATCACATATAAACGTGAAAAAGACGGAACATTTGAACTAGACGACAACAATGAAAAAATTGTAAAAGATTCACTCTCTCCAAGGTTTGTTATGCCATTAGATACCACTTTTTTCCGTCAAAAAATATTTGATCATTCAGGCGAACAGTTAATTCTAAATACTATTCTTTTTAAAGATTATTTTAGAGGTATTCATATTGATGCAATAGCCGAAAATAATGACGGACAATTTATTTTATTAAATACACTCAAAGGTAAGATTGAAGTTTCATATACTTACGAATTTAATAATGAACACGGAACACCTGATGATACTTCTGACGATACTATCGACACCGTTTATAAGAAAATATATTTTATGCTAGAAACGCCATCAGTAAATACATATACCAACCAACTAAATGTTGATTATCAAACAGCAATTAATAACAGTGATGAAATAAATGGCGATGATAAACTGTATTTAAAAGGAGACGCCGGTTCACAAGCAATCGTTTCTTTATTTGACAATCAGCAATTACGTGAATTACGCGATAAAGATTGGATGATTAATCAAGCTGAAATCATTTTTTATGTAGATGACGATGCATTAATCAACACTTTGAGTAAACCGGATAGATTGTTATTGTATGATTATGATAATAAAAAATACTTATCTGATCTTTATGCACCTGAAAATACAAGTTCAAATAACGAATATTTTGACGGAAAATTACAAGAAGATGAAGACGGAAATCATTATTATAGTTTTGTAATTACCAGACATGTTAGGAATATTATTAAAAATAATAAAACGAATGTTAGATTAGGGTTAAGAGTAACACCGACTATAGATACTAAATCAAGTTTATTAAAGGGAGAGACATTTATTGATCCTGACCGATTTAATCCATCAGGAACCATATTATACGGCAATCAAACTACAGTTGTAGATAAAAAACCTATTTTAAAAATATACTATACAGATCCGAAATAAATATTTGGACTATTATCATACTTAACAATAATAGGGCGTTGCTTTGCAACGCCCTATTATTATTTTCTTCAATATCAAAATTTATTTCTCTTTATTCTTTTTGCTGCCGGCATACATCTCATATTTAACCAAACGTGCTTCAATCTTGCCGTTAAATAGTTTTATTTTTCGTGACGGACGCAATCCAACTACTTTTAGTGCTTCTAAATTACCTACCAACATCCATGCATGTGTATCGGGGTAATTAAATTTTAAGGTGTTGCCAATTTGTTGATAAAATTCCTTTGAGTTGATAGACAATCGTTCGTCATAAGGCGGATTAAATAGCAACATAGTAGGCGTTTTTGGCTTAAATGTTCTGAAAAAATTGGCTTGTTTGATAGAAATAAATTCCTCTAAATTAGCATTTCTTACATTTTGTATCGCTTTTTCAACAGCCGAGGGTGCTTTGTCATAGCCAATTAGTTTTACATTATCAGGCAGCTCTCGTATTTTTTTTAAACTTGATTCTTTTATGAGTTCAAACAAGTCTTTGTCATAGTCTTGCCATTTTTCAAAACCAAATGCAGGTCTGTTTATAGCAGCCGGAATACGCATTTCTTGCATAGCCGCCTCTATGAGTATAGTCCCCGAACCACACATTGGATCAAGCATATTTTGTCTGCCGTTCCAACCGGACAAAGCTACCATTCCGGCAGCTAATACTTCGTTTATCGGAGCAATATTGGTAGCCGACCTGTAACCGCGTTTATGCAAGGATTCACCCGAACTGTCAAGCAAAATGGTTAATGTGTTGTTGAAAAAATGTAAAACAATACGCAAATCGGGTTCCCTTAGCGAAATGTTAGGGCGTGAGCCATATTTTCGCCTAAACTGATCAACAATAGCATCTTTACTTTTTAGGGCAATAAACTGTGTATTTTTAAAGAATTGCGACTTCCCGGTAACATCTATTCTAAAACTTCCTTCTTTATCTAGCAGATTATCCCAATCTATTTTAGAGACAGCAGCATATAAATCGTTAGCCGTTCTAATATTTCTAAATTGTCTTATTTCTCTTAAAATACGCAAGGCGGTATGCAAGTTATAGTTGGCTTTATACATAAAACCTAAATCGCCCGAAAAACTAACCGAACGATTGCCTTTTTTTATATTTTTGGCACCCAATTGTAGTAATTCCTTTGCCAATACTTCTTCTAATCCGTAAAATGTTTTGGCAATTAGTTGTAAATCGTTCATAGTTTTGTTTATGTCGGCAAAGATATTAAAATATTAGGGAAAAGGAGAAAGGAGCGAGGGGAAAACAAAAAACAATCAAATGGTGAAAAAATTACCAAAAAATGGTTTATAGGGTTTGGTTGAATAATTTGTTTTTATTCATAATTTTTTCGCGGGAAATTGGGGGTGGTTTTTTTGTATTGACGTTGCGTTTGTAGAGACGCCCAAATTGGGCGTCTCTACGTTGTTCGCATTCGCCAATTCGCGTTCACCACAACCCAAACGTCACAACGTCCCCCACGCCACAACAAAAAAATCCCGCGAAAAATTGACCACCACAATATATTTTAATAATTTTGGTATAAAATTTATAAAAAAAATGTCCGCCGAAAAATACCAAAACAAATACCGCATCGCATCGGCACGGATGAAAAATTATGATTACGCGTCAAACGGGGCGTATTTTA
>CAZSBI010000059.1:0-9154 GCA_964604735.1 uncultured Flavobacteriaceae bacterium
TTGTATGGTCTCCGCTTTTATAATAGGCGTAGCCTAATTGATAGTAATCGGTATTGCTCCATTTGCCTTTAACGCCTCTGTAAGCTTTAAGGTAGGGAATAGCTTTGTCGTATTTTTGCAAGTTAAAATAACTCTCGCCAATAATTTTAGCCAATTGTGATTTTTCTTTGCGTTGTGCTCGGTCATAAATTTTGCTTGCTTCGGCAATGGCTTTGTCAAACTGTCCTAATTTAAAATACATATCAGCCTGATAGTAAGGCATTTTTTTGCTAAAATTAGATTGGTCAGCCACTTGACTAAAATATTTTTGTGCTTTGGCAAAATTATCTTGTTGGTAGGCAATGTATCCGTAATAATATTTGGCTTGTTTGCCGTAGCGTTCCGATTTTAACAGCTTTTCAAACAAACGTTCCGCTTTTTTGTAATCGCCTTTTTTCAAGTAAGTATATCCTGAGTAAAAATTGAATTTTTCATAATCACTTTTTGACAAATCACCCGAATCGACTTTGTTGATAAAATCTTCGGCTTCTTTTAAATTGCCGTGCGTAAAATGATAATCGGCGGCTTCAAAAAATGCATAATTTCTTTTTGGATGATTAGGAAAATGTTGGGTAAAGTAAGTCAGTAGTTCATCGGCATCGTTCTTGCCTGTCCTTACCGAAATACTGGCTAAGTAATAATGAACATCGCCCAAAACTTGCGCGTCTTTCAGTGTGTTTTTTAATTGATTAAATTCGAATTCGGCGGCTTTATACTCCTTATCGGCATACAAATTGAGTGCGTGCAAATATTGCGTGTGCTCATTGTAAAATTTGTCCGATTTTTGTCCGAAAATGCTTGCTGTACCCAAAAACAGCAAGTATAGAAATAAATGTTTTTTGAACATATTTGTGCTTTTTATGTCAGTTATAACGATAAATGTATTGATTTTATTTTTAAAGGCTAAAAATACGACAAAAAAATGAAAATGCTTTTTAGTTTTTTTTATGCTTGCAATTTTTTGATAAAACTTGAATTCTTTTGTTACAAGTAATAAAAATATGCCAATTTATTATGTTTTTGTGGTCGGCAAAATCTTCTATGTATTTATTAAAAAACCACTTGAAAAGATTTGGACAAAAAGTATTAAATTTGTCAGCATAAAATTTTGCTTAGCTTAGAATAATAAGCTAAAAAAAAATAGATAATTAATACGCCGCCATATTTTATGTACAAACAGATAATAGGCAAATAACAAAATATTATGCTAAACGGAAAAATCACAAAAGAAGCTTACACATTTGACGATGTTCTATTGGTGCCTGCCTATTCGGAGGTGTTGCCACACGAAGTAAAGTTACAAACATTATTGACTAAAAAGATTACTTTAAACATTCCTTTGCTTTCAGCAGCAATGGATACAGTTACCGAAAGCCAAATGGGTATTGCTATGGCTTTGGAAGGCGGTATCGGAATGATTCATAAAAATATGTCAATAGAGGCACAAGTTGCCGAAGTTGAGAAGGTAAAGCATTTTCAGTTTGATGCGCAAGCGTTTCCAAATGCCTGTGTCAATTCGGAAGGGCAATTGCGCATTGGCGCTGCCATTGGTATTAGTGCCGATTTAGCCGATCGTGTCAAAGCTTTGTACGAAGCAGGCGTCGATATTGTTACGCTCGATTCTGCACACGGACATTCCAAAGGAATTATTGATGCGCTACAAAATATAAAAAAAGATTTTAACGATTTAGATGTAATTGCCGGAAATATAGTAACCGCCGAAGCAGCACAAATGCTGGTAGATGCCGGAGCCGATGCCGTAAAGGTAGGCGTAGGACCGGGTGCTATTTGTACCACTCGCGTAGTAGCAGGTGTAGGCGTGCCACAGCTTACTGCCGTAAACGATATTTTTGAACAATTAAAAAATCAACAAATTGGCATTATTGCCGATGGAGGCATTACTGCATCCGGCGATATAGCCAAAGCCATTGCCGTAGGTGCACACTGCGTTATGATGGGCAGTATGTTGGCAGGCACAGATGAGGCGCCGGGCGAAATTATAGAAATGAAGGGCAAAAAGTACAAATCTTATGTTGGTATGGGCTCAATGGTTGCTATGGAGCGCGGTAGCAAAGACCGTTATTTTCAGCAAGGCAAGGAGAACAAAAAATTAGTTCCCGAAGGCATTGAAGCCGTCGTCAATTACAAAGGTCCTGCGCAGCATAAAATATTTCAGCTAATAGGCGGATTGCGTGCCGGAATGGGCTATTGTGGTGCAGCAGACATAGACACAATGCGTTATGACGCTAGATTGGTCAAAATATCAAGCGCCGGACTTAAAGAAAGTCACCCTCACGACGTTTTGATTAGCAAAAGCGCACCAAATTACGAGAAATGATAAAAAAAACGGAAAGCCGAAGGCTTTCCGTTTTAAATGTCTAAAACTTAATATGTTAGATCAAACAAGAACTAAGATATTTTAAAAATATTTTGTCCTGAGTATTTGGGTTATCAATTGGTATTACTTCAACAATTCAATTCTATTTCGATGCAAAATCAATTTGCCTTCGTTTTCCATTTGTTTAAGCAAGCGAGAAACCACTACACGAGAAGTAGATAAGTCATTAGCTATTTCCTGATGTGTAATATTTATCATATCGGTTTGTAAGGCTTCGGAGGCTTTTTGTAAATAAGAGAAAATCCTTTCGTCCATTTTCATAAAGACTACGGTATCCATTGTTTGCAAAAATTCTTTCATTCGCAGATTGTAATTTTGACAAACATAGTAACGCCAACCGGGGAATTCTTTGGTCAAATGATCCATCAATTTAACCGGATAAAGTAATAATTTTGCATCAGTTTCTAAAACAAAGTCAACTTCACTTTGTTTGCTACCTGCACATATTGAGAAAGTTGCCGTACAAGCTTCTTTTTCATTTAAGTAAAATAAGATATGTTCTTCGCCTTTTTCATCAGTACGAACAATTTTTGCCGTTCCTGATAAGACAATAGGCACTTCTTTTACGGTATCATTTCTGGAAATAACGCTTTCGCCCTCTTCAAAACTGATTACTCTTCCGTTTTTAGCTAACTCATTTATCAAGTTGTCTGAAAAAATGCTGCCAAATGTTTGTTCAATCAATTGTAATTTATCCATAATTATTCAATGCTTTTTACTACTTCTATCTCAGGTAGATGTTTTTTGATAATCTGCTTTACACCAATATTCAAAGTTAGGTTATTTATTTTGCAACTCGAGCAATTTCCTTCAAATTGTATGGTTACTTCGTTATTATTGTAATCTATTAACGAAATATCGCCACCATCTTTTTGTAAAAACGGTCGGATTTCTTCAAGCGCTTGGTGCAATTTTATGAGTCTTTCTTGCTCTTCCATATAGATTAATTTGGTTCATGTTTTTTTGTGAGCAATAATTATTTAACGCTGCATCCTGCTTGATCCGAAATTCTAATTTTTTCGGTAGGCGGTAGTGTTTCGTTACGGTTCATTGTTTCTGTTACAACGTTTTTGGTAATCGCTTCAAAAGCATCGGCAATTGGACTATTTTCTTGCATTGCGGCAGGACGACCGACATCACCTGCTTCTCTTACGCTTTGTACCAATGGTACGCCACCTAAATAAGCAACATCAATATCTTGGGCTAAATTTTTACCACCGTCTTTGCCAAAAATATAGTATTTATTGTCAGGACATTCTTCGGGGGTGAAGTAAGACATATTTTCGACAATGCCTAAAACAGGTACATTAATTGTCGGATTTTTAAACATATCTATCGATTTAACAACATCGGCAACGGCTACATTCTGAGGTGTTGTAACAACAACCGCACCGGTAACCGGAAGGGTTTGCATCACTGACAATTGAATATCGCCTGTGCCGGGAGGTAAGTCAATCAATAAAAAGTCTAAATCGCCCCAATTGGTATCAAAAACCATCTGATTGATAGCAGAGTTTGCCATAGAACCACGCCAAATAACTGCTTGTCCGGGTTGTGCAAAATAACCCATCGACATATTTTTTACGCCATAAGATTCTATGGGGATAATCATTGTTTTATCGCCGTTTTTTAAGGCACGTGGACGTTCATTTTGGGTGTTAAACATGATGGGAATAGATGGACCATATACATCGGTGTCTAAAATACCTACGGCAAATCCCATTTTAGCCAAAGTAACGGCTAAGTTAGCAGTAACAGTAGATTTTCCTACGCCACCTTTTCCGGAGGCTACGGCAATAATATTCTTGATTTTTTTCAAAGGTTTTTCCTTTTCGCTTTCAGGAATAACTACTTTTACATTTGTTTTAATCTCTACACCGTCAGGGTAAACATTGCTCAATACTTCATTGATGTCGTCTTCTAATTTCTTGCGAATATGTACCGCGGGAGAATCAATTACACAATCTATTTCTATTTTCTTGCCGAAAATATCAGATTTTACCTTGGTTTCTCTTACGATTCCGGCATCGACAATATTGGCAGACTTGCCTTGCACGCCTATCTTTTTTAGCAGATTTATTACTTCTTCTTTATTTAATTTTGTACTCATTGTTTTAAATTTTGTGCGACAAATTTACGAATATTTATTTTATTTATAATGATTTTAATTAAGTAATTCTCGAATTTCTAAATCGGTAACTCAAAGAACAATACTTATGTTGTTTTGTTAGATTTTTATTTTTGAAATGTTTTTGTTAACTTTGAGCAAACATAAATATTTGCAAAATGACAAAAAAAGACTTCTTTCGTATTATTATTAAATTGTTTGCTATTTATTATTTTATGAACATTTTGTTTAATTTGCCCTTGCTTTTATTTTCGTTTACTACTGCGACTAAGTTAAATTTGCAAGAAGTTTTAGTGACAAGTGCTGTGTTTTCGCTTATTTTTATCTTGTTGCTTATCTTTATCAAACATACTGACTTAATTATTTCACTTTTAAGATTAGACAAATATTTTGATGATGAACATATAGTAATAGGCAATTTTGACGCTATAAAATGGGCGCAATTTGCCATTATTCTTTTAGGTGGCTTCCTGATTATCAATAATTTATCAGATGTCTTATTTCATATTGGAAAATATTTGCAAAGGAAAATGTCTAATCAAAATATAGATGATTTTGACAAATACAATACTGTTAGAATAGCAATAAGATTATTGAACCTGCTTATTGGATATATTTTGATTACAAGTAACAGAAGCATTGCTCGTCTTTTTACGGTATCAAAAAAAGATTTATAAGCGAACTTTTTTGCGTGCAAAACTGTATAAAAACAATAAAATAGCCATAAAAATGGCAACGCGCGCAATATAATCGCCGTGTTTTACATAAAAAGTTTTTTCCTTGTTTAATTGGACTTTTGCTAATACGCTACCTCGTTTTTCGTAGCCTAATTGATTAATAATTTTACCCTTTTGATTGATATGTGCCGATATGCCCGTATTGGCAGATTGCACCAAATCGCGACGGGTTTCAACGGCTCGCAATCGTGCCAAACTCAAATGTTGCCTGTAACCTTCGGTGTCGCCCCACCAGCCGTCATTGGTAATTACAGCAAGCAAATTGGCATCTTTCTTGACATAATCAGTTACATATTCGCCATAAATAGACTCGTAGCAAATAATGGGTGCGATTTTTAAATTATTACCATTTACGGCAAAAACACTTCGTTCTTTTTGAGTAACATTTGACCCCATTGATACACCTATGGTTTTGGTAACCCAATCGCCAATTAAAGGAATTAGTATTTTCTGAAAAGGTGTATATTCAGCCCCTACAACCAATTTTGATTTGTGATAAACTTGGTACTGGTCTTGATTGATAAGCACCGCCGAATTATACATTTCATAACGGCGTCCTCTACTGTTTTTATTGGCAGTTTCAGGAACGTTTTGAGCATTCATAGCATACCAATGAATAAAATCGACACCGCTCACAACCGCAGTATTATTGTTTTCAGAAAATTGTTTGAAAATATGATAAGGCGAAGAATAAATAAAATTGTCTATTTCGGAATATTGCGAAATGGCTGTTTCGGGGGCAATAATTACATTGGTTTTTTGTTGGACTAAATCCAATAAATTTTCGGCTGCTTGTCTGTTACTATATTTGAATTTTTCGGTAAACGGATCTAAATTCGGCTGCAATAACAAAGCGGTAGCTTGCGTGCCTTTTTCTTGATAATTTTGATACATCAACAAGGAAATACCCAAGGGTAAGACAATTGCTAATCCGGCTTTCATAATTGTTTTGCGTAATAATTTTGTCTTAATCGATTTATCTTCCGAAGCAAAGTATTTTGATATACCTTTGTAAATCAGTAGATTAACAAGTAGTATCCATAGTGCCCCACCAAAAACTCCGGTATATTCGTACCATTGTATCCACGAAGGGTAATCAGAAAAACCATTGCCAATATTGAGCCAAGGCCAAGAAAATGCCCAGTTGAGATGAAATTTTTCGAAGGCAATCCATATAGCCGGAAAGAAAAACAATGCCATACTGTCCGGCAAACGTTTTCTTACAAAATGAAAGAGCCAAAACGTAGTTGTCATCAACAACGAATTGACTACTATGGCAAAAATGCCACCTACGGCAGTCGAGTTATATACCCACCAAGTTTTGAATAAATTCCACAGAAAAAATGCTAAATATATATACAGAAAAAAGCCTTTTTGAGTTTTGTTTTTGATAAAATTTTCTTCAATCAATAAAAGCGGAACGAAAGCAAAAAATAAAAACAAAGGAAAGCCGTAAGTAGGCCAAGCTATTGAAAATAAAACGCCCGATAATATGGCAAGAAGAATATTTTTTTTCATTTGATAAATATTTGCACAAATATAATATTTTATTGCGCCGAACAAACATATAAAATTGAATATTGCAAAAGCCAAAAAATTTGTAACTTGCCCGAATTAATATATGTATGTATGAAAAAGATAATTTTTAGTGTATTTTTCTTATTGCTGTTGATTAGTTGTGGCGCATCAAAGACAGTAAACAAAGTAGGGGAGAATCCGTTAGTTGTTAATGAAGCACAAGTTGTTTCCGGCAAAACCGAAGCCGAAAAGAAACATTATTGGCAACAAAAAGCCGATTATAAGATGCATATTGTGCTCAATACCGAAAAACATCAATATAGCGGTAAGCAAAAATTAGTTTACACTAATAATTCGCAAGATACATTATATAATATATATTACCATTTGTACTGGAATGCTTTTCAGCCCGGCAGTGCTATGGATTGGCGTAACCGTACACTCGAAGACCCCGACAGAGGTTTGGATACAAAAATTAAGAACTTAAAGCCTGACGAAATCGGTTTTACCAAAATATCATCGCTAAAACAAGACGGTAGCGTATTGAAATACAAAGTAGTAGGCACTATTTTAGAAGTACAACTCAACAAGCCCGTTTTGCCCGGTGCTTCGAGTACTTTTGAAATGGATTACCTGACGCAAATACCCATACTGCTACGCAGAGGCGGGCGAAACAACAGCGAAGGCATAGATTACTCAATGTCGCAATGGTATCCTAAGTTATGCGAGTATGACGCTGTGGGTTGGCATACAGACCCTTATATTGGTCGTGAGTTTTATGGCGTTTGGGGCGATTATGATGTGCGTATTACATTGCCTAAAAAATATACTGTTGCAAGTACCGGTTATTTACAAAATCCGGAAGAAGTAGGCAAGGGGTATCCAAGCAACAAGGACTTAAAAATACCAGCGGGAAATACACTTACTTGGCATTTTGCGGCACAAAACGTTCACGATTTTTCGTGGGCTGCCGATCCTGATTACATACACGATATTACCGAAGGACCAAACGGTATGAAGTTGCATTTTTTCTATCAAAAAGATGTTGCTGAAAATTGGAAAAAATTACAACCCGTAGTAGCTAAAACATTTGCTTTTTACAATCAATTTGTTGGTATGTATCCCTATAAAAAATACAGTGTTATTCAAGCAGGAGACGGCGGTATGGAATATGCTATGAACACATTTGTGCAAGGCAAAAAACCTTATAATAGCCTACGCGGCACCGTGCAACACGAGCTGGGACACAGTTGGTTTCAGTTTGCCGTAGCCACAAACGAAAGTCAATATCCGTGGATGGACGAGGGCTTTACATCATACATACAAGATATGGCAAATGTGTATGTAAACGGCAAGCAAGACGCCAACCCATTTGCCGCCTCATACGACAGTTATCGTTATTTGGTCAGTCAAAAAAAAGATGAGCCTTTAAATACTCACGCAGACCATTATAACACCAATATTGCTTACTGGATTGGCGCTTACGACAAGGGCAAATTAACCCTGACGCAATTAGGCTATATCATTGGATTTAAAAAATTGAATGTCGCCTTAAAAGATTACTACAAAAATTGGGCAATGAAGCATCCACAACCAGACGACTTTTTTCATATTGTTGAAAAAAACACAAATATTAATGTAAAATGGTTTCAAAACGATTGGTTAGAAACCACACATCATATAGATTATGCCGTTGACACAGTTGAAGCACAAAAAGACAAAACTCTTGTTACCATACAAAACAAAGGACAAATGCCTATGCCCTTAGATATTTTGGTTGTTTATGCCGATGGCAGTAAAGAATTTTATTACATAGCAACTGATTTGATGCGTGGCGTGAAGGATAATCCGTTCCCGGGCATTAACCGTGTTGTGTTGTCTGATTGGTTTTGGACGGTTTCCGAATATAAATTTACCATAAATAAACCCAAGAGTGAAATTAAAGCCATTGCTATTGACCCCTTAGGATTTATGGCGGATATTCATCCCGAAAATAATTTTAAAGAATTTAAGTAGCATCAAGAAATAATTTTTATAGTGAATAAGTTTCTTGTCATATTATTTATCATATTATCGAGTTTGAGTGTTCAGGCGCAAACTCCGGGACAAATAATAGTCAAATTAAAAAACACACAAGGACAAAATAAAAAATTTGAACTAGTTAAAAAGTATCTGGAGCAGACAGAAAAAAATGACAATGAAAGAAAGCTTAGAGACATTAAACGCGTATTAAAATATGTCCAAAAGCAAAAAGATACCTTATTGATAAATCAATTACAATTAGCAGAAGCCAATGTGCTGACAAGGCTTAAAGATTACAAAACGGCTAAATTG
>CAZSBI010000060.1:0-3303 GCA_964604735.1 uncultured Flavobacteriaceae bacterium
GCAAAGATATAAACTTTTTTTCAACGAGCATATTTTTCTTTATTAGTTTTACATGAATTAGTTATTTTTTTATACCTTTGTAAAACAACATAAATATTAATATGATATGGAAGAAATGCAACTTGATATTCGAGAATCGGCTACGGTAAAAATTAATTTAGATAATAAAATTGATTATGCCAGCGAATATATGATGGAGGTTTTGCAATACAACACTACTGAATTTGTTACACAACCCCCAAAAACAATTTGTCATCCTGATATGCCTGACATAATACACGATACCATAGGCGAATTAATTATGGATTACAAGGAAGGAATTGCTGTATTAAAACACATTACAAAGACAGGAAAAGCTTTTTGGGCGTTTACGCACTACAAACCCTCGTATAAGCCGGACGGCAGTTTTGAAGCATTTGTAACAAGACGTAAACCTTTACCCGGCAAAAAATTAAATGGAACTATAGAAGATATGCAATTTCAAATATCTAAATTGTATAAGATTCTTAAAGAAATAGAACTACACACAGGACACAAACAAGCAAAAAAATATTTGAAAGGTTTCTTGGAATATAAAAAGATGGACACATTGAAAGATTACTATATGAGTTTTTTCAATTTTGACCAAAGAGAACTTGAAAAGTACTTTTCAATTGACCGGAACACACCCGAAAAAGTTATCAAAAAGTACGTAAATGTTATAGATGTATTTTAACTGTTTTCGTATAAATTTAATTGTTTTATAAGTTGAGTTTGTTGCTTTCAAAAAAAATGAAAGCATGGGAAAAATATGCTCAAAAATATCTATTTGAGGTATCAAAAAAATACATAACTTTATACTTTCAAATTTATAAATATTAGAACTATGAGATATACACCTTTATCAGCAAAATTATACCAAAAAAATCGCAAAAAGTTTATGGCTAAAATGAAGTCAAAAACACTTGCCGTTTTTAACTCAAATGATATTTACCCAATTAGTGCAGATAGCACAATTCCTTTTCAACAGCATCGAGATATTTTTTATTTGACAGGCGTTGACCAAGAAGAAAGTATCCTGTTGTTGTTTCCTGATGCTGTCGATAAAAATGATAGAGAAATTTTATTTTTACGCGAAACAAATGACCATATTAAAGTATGGTATGGTCCAAAATTGACCAAGAAAGCCGCTGCCGAACTAACCGGTATAACCAATGTACAATGGTTGGATAATTTTGATGCCGTACTGAAAAGATTAGCTTTTCAAGCCAAAGGAATTTATATCAATACCAATGAGCACTACCGTGCTTCGACCGAAGTAGAAACGCGCGAGGACAGATTTATCAAAAAAGCCAAAGCAATGTTTCCCGGACATAAATTTTATCGTAGCAATCCGATTTTGCAACGTTTAAGAAGCGTTAAGGAGGATGAGGAAATTGCACAAATCCAAAAAGCTTGTGATATTACAGAAGCCGGTTTCAGACGAATTTTAGACAAGGTAAAACCCGGCATAATGGAGTATGAAATTGAAGCGGAATTTGCCCACGAATTTCTAAGAAATGGTTCAAAAGGTTTTGCATACACACCAATTATTGCCAGTGGTGCCAGCGCCAATATTTTGCATTATATAGAGAATGATGCCGAGGTAAAAGACGGCGATTTAATTCTGCTCGACGTAGGCGCCGAGTATGGCAATTGGGCATCGGATATGACAAGATGTATTCCGGCAAACGGTAAATTTTCGCCTCGTCAAAAAGAAGTTTACAATGCTGTTTTACGCGTTAAGAAACAGGCAGCCAAAATGCTTAAACCCGGTGTTATTTGGAAAGAATACCAAGAAAAAGTAGGGCGAATAATGGAAAAAGAATTGATAAAATTGGGCTTATTGACCGAAGAAGACATCAAAAATGAAGACCCCGCTTGGCCGGCATACAAAAAATATTTTATGCACGGCACCTCACATAATATGGGCTTAGACACCCACGATTACGGACTGCTCGAAGAACCAATGCAAGCCGGAATGGTATTTACCGTTGAACCCGGAATATATATTCCCGAAGAAGGCATAGGTGTTCGTATTGAAGACGATTACGTAGTACAAGAAAAAGGAGAACCGATTAATTTGATGGCAAACATACCGATTACCGTCGAAGAAATAGAAGCTTTAATGGCGAAATAATACCAATTTATTTGTCAGGCATTTTGATCCCTAGTTGGTATAATACCAATTAGGAAACAAAATACTTAACTTTTATATTTTAACGCCCCGATATTTGTCGGGGTGTTTTTTTTATGTATAATTAATTCGATTTATTTGTTATATTTGAGGACAGAAAATTAATAAAAAACAAATTTTATGAAACGTATAGTATTAATCCTTATGATTTTCATTTTTGGACAATCATTTGCGCAAGAATTACCAACTCAAGAAGTTAAATCAAAAGTAAACGAAGCAACTGTCTTTATTAAAGACGCACAAGTAGTTCGCAACAAGACCATTGCCGTAAAAAAAGGAAAAAGCATATTAAAATTTGTAGGGCTGTCGCCTTTTATCAAGAAAAAAAGTATTCAGATAAAAGCTGATGGGATTATGATATTGTCCGTAAATCACCAACATAATTATGACATTAAAAAGAAAATTGATGCCAAAGCACAAGCAATTGTTGATAAGAAAAAAGCCATCGATGAAGAATTAAGATTACTTGCCGTTCGTTCTGATATTGTTTTGGAACAGATTGATTTTATCAAAGAAAATAAACATGTCGGCGGTAAAAACGAAACGACAAAAGCTGCTAATTTTATAGCACTAACAGATTTTTACGGAAAAAAGTATGCACAATTAAAAACCGAATCAGCAGACATCATAAACAAGATTAGCAAGTTAAGAGAAAAACGCAAAAAATTAGACAAGCGTTTAACAGCAGTTTATGATGAAAAAGAATATCCTACCGGCGAAATTTTAGTAAAAATTGATAGTAAAGTTAGGCAAAATGCCAAATTCAAACTCTCTTATGTAGTGCAAAACGCAGGTTGGTATCCAAGTTACGATGTCAGAGCCAAAGATATAAACACACCGGTAAATTTAATTTACAAAGCCAATGTAAAACAAGATACCAAAGTAGATTGGAATAATGTAAAACTGACATTGTCGTCATCAAATCCAAACCTATCGGGTGTTGCACCAAAGTTAGAAACGTATTTTATTGATTATAACTCACGCCCGCCTGTTTATGGCAGTTCATTTAACGAAGTTAGTGGCGTTGTTACCGATGCTATCGATGGATCACCCTTAGCCGGCGCAAATATAATGATTAAAGGCACAAC
>CAZSBI010000061.1:0-5293 GCA_964604735.1 uncultured Flavobacteriaceae bacterium
AAAAAATATTATAAAAAGAAAAAAATCTAAATTTAGCGCAAAAAAAATGGCAAGCTACCTACATCGCACCGCTACGACTTTCTACCCTTGCTGCATTCCTGCCCTGGGGGATTCAAAAGGAGCTGGTCGTGTAGGACTTGCCACTGCAAAGATAAGCATTATTAAATGTTTTTTGCAAGAAAAAAATTAAAAAATATATATTATTTTTTATCCGTCTGATTCTTAGGCAATCGCCCTTGTTTTATTAAGGCTTCGCGGATAATGTACTCTAATTGTCCGTTTACACTACGAAACTCGTCATCTGACCACTTTTTTAAAGCAGCATAACTTTTTTCGTCAATGCGAAGGACAAAAGATTTTTTCTTAGACATAATGCAAATTTACATCATTTTTGGTTTTGACAATATCAAAAACATACCAAACTGTCCGGTTGATATTTGATCCAAAGTCCAACCTGTTCTGCTATGTTTATTTAATTCGTCTTGTATAAGTTCATCAATTTTTGATGTGCTAAATACTTTAATTTTTAGTTTAATTACTTTATAATCTTTCATAGTATAATATTTAATAAATTGAACCTGTATTAACCACCGGAGAAACATCTTTATCAGAAGTCAATACAACCATAAGGTTTGACACCATTTGTGCTTTCCGTTCTTCATCAAGTTCGACTATTCCTTTGTTTGATAATTCTGACAATGCCATCTCAACCATACTCACTGCTCCTTCAACAATTTTTGTTCGTGCCGCAATGATGGCTACGGCTTGTTGACGTTTAAGCATAGCGCCTGCAATTTCGGTAGCGTAAGCTAAATGATTTATACGTGCTTCGAGCACTTCAATGCCTGCAATCTTTAATCTATTCGATATTTCGAGCTCTAACTGTTTGTTTACCTCTTCACTTCCGTCTCTTAATGTTAGTTTTGCATTTTCATCCTCAAAATTATCGTATGGATAAATACCTGCCAATTTACGAACAGCCGCATCGGTTTGTACCATTACAAAATGTTCAAAATCATCAACCTCAAAAGCAGCTTTAAATGTTTCCATTACTTTCCAAACAACTACGGCACCAATCATTATCGGATTCCCAATTTTGTCGTTAACTTTAATAGTGTCACTGTTAAAATTACGTGCCCTTAATGAAATTTTTCGTTTTTTCATAAATGGATTAATCCACCAAAATCCATTATCTAAAATGCTTCCCTTATACTTTCCAAATAGTGTTAAAACTGCGGATTGATTAGGGCTAATTGTCATAAAACCGGGTAACAGCATAAAAATTATAAATCCTAATGCTATCCATACAGGATTATTAGTAGCTGCCATTAATAATAATAAGCCGGTAATAAGTGCCAAAACAACGAATAGCATTATGTATCCGTTAAAAGCTTTGAATTGTTTTTCATTTTTCATAATATATTGTTTTGATATTAATTTGATATCAAAGATACGACATTTTTTTAATTGAACAAATATTTTTTTGAAAGCGGATAAAAATTTTGAGAAAATGTTTCTTGTTTCGATTAATTTTTATACTTTTGCCCTACTTTTTGCGGGATGTAGCGCAGCCCGGTTAGCGCACCACGTTAGGGACGTGGGGGTCGCAGGTTCAAATCCTGTCATCCCGACTTAAATTATTAAGAAGTAAGAATTATTTTGAATAAAGAAGCACAGCTTCATAGTTCTTAGTTCTTACTTTTTTTTTGCGGGATGTAGCGCAGCCCGGTAGCGCGCTTCGTTCGGGACGAAGAGGTCGCAGGTTCAAATCCTGTCATCCCGACCACTACCAAAAATATATACTATTACAAATTCAATAAAAAAACCTTTTGGTATTATTGTTGAAAGTATTATCTTTATACTTTGAAAAATAATATATTATGAGAAAAATTACTATCTATAGCTTACTGTTCGCGTTTTTGCTTGCTTCTTGTGGAAATGTCAAAGAAATTCAACAATTGGTGTATTCCGGCAATTATGATAGTGCAATTAATCTGTCACTGGAAAAATTAAGAAAGAAAAAAGGCAAAAAAAGCGCCGACCCTTATGCTGCTCTTTTAAAGGAAGCTTATGATAAAGCCAACGCAAGAGATTTGAAGAAAATTGAAAACTTAAAACGAGATGTAAATCCTGAAAAATGGCAAAACATTTATGATACTTATTTGCAAATTGATACGCGTCAAGAAAATGTAAAACCTATTCTGCCTTTACATTTGGTAAAACAAAACAAACAACTCAATTTCGAGTTTCACGACTACACAAGTCAAATTATTGATGCTAAAAATCACTTAACAGTACATCTGTACAAAAAAGCCGGAATATTATTACGAAGTGCTAACAAAGCCGATGTCAGAAAAGCCTACGATTTGCTTGATGAATTAGATAGAATAAACCCAAATTACAAAGATGTACGTAATTTAATGAACCAAGCACACCAAAAAGGAATGACTTATGCATTGGTTGAAATCAAAAACAATTCTAATAAAATTATTCCACGCAGATTGTCTGACGAATTGTTGAATTTTAGTTCGTATGGTGCTAGCAATTTTTGGGTAGATTATCATAATAAACCGGTAAAAAATTTACAATACGACTATAAAATAAATTTGAATTTTACGCAAATCCAAATTAGTTCGGATCAAGAACGAGAAAAAGAAATTGTTGAGGAAAAAGATATTCAAGATGGTTATGTTGATAAGAGAGATGCTAACGGAAATATAATGAAAGATAAAGACGGAAAAACAATTAGAGTGCCACGAATGATTAGGGTTCGTAGTCAAGTACACTTGTATCAACAATACAAAGAAGCATTGGTCAATGCAAATGCCGAAATTATTGACTTACGCAGCAATGTACGCAAAGGAAATATTCCGTTGGACAGCAAATTTATATTCGATTACAGATATGCCACTTATAGAGGTGACAAACGCGCAATTAGAGATGAGTATATAGATTTCTTAAATAAAAGAAGAGTTCAGTTTCCAACTAATGAACAAATGGTATATGACGCTTCGCAAGAAATTAAAATGAAGTTTAAAGATATTTTAAACAAAGCTGATTTCTTATAGGAAGTTCTTTACAATATTTAAACGCCTCGAAATTGTTCGGGGCGTTTTTTATATTTGCTCAATATCGATATAATTATTCACAGACAGTAGTAATTGTCCGGTAATATCGTAATAAAATTTGTCAGGAAAATTATCTTTATTAAATTCAAAACCAACAGTAGCTATTTGTAAGCTATCTCCCGATTCAAATGTTAGTAGTATCTCAACCAAGCCGGATTCTTTTTTTGTAGTCATTGTATAGTCAATAATAATTTCATAATCAATCCATTTAAAATCAACTTCGACAATTTTATCTTTTCCTAAGCTTTTTATTAATTCGTGATTCAACTCCCTAAAATTATCATCTTGGTATGTCTGAATAAATTCATTTTTGCGAAAATTAAAAGCTTCGAGTTCTTGATTCCAAGCAAAACTAAACGAGTCTAAATCAAAAATAAATTCTATACCTGCGTCAATAATACATAATTTTTTATCAGGTAAATTGTAGTAATAATCATTTACTTGAAATAATCTAATATCAACTAATTTAGCATCAGTCATACTAGATTTGAATTGATTTTCAATAGATTTTATCATAAAAACCACTTATATTTTTCCAAGTCTAGCTTATTTTTTCGGATTGACAATAAAAGCATTAGGAAATTCTTTTTTAATACGAATGAGTGCTTGGTCGGCTGATAATTTATTTTCATATTCGCCTGCCCATACTTTAAATTCGGGAGATTCCCATTCTATAATTGAATACACTCCGGGAAAAAGCGTGTTAAATTTTGACTTAACTCCACGAGCACTCCCCATATTTTGACCATTATACAATTGTATATGATAGTACTTTAAGGTCTGTTTATTTTTTGCAATGCAATCGGCGCGTTGTGCAATTAAAGCATCAATTTTGTCATTGACTATAAATCTGTTTTCTGTATTGTCTTGTGCAGAAATATGTAAACTAAACAAGCTTATTGTTATTATTAATATGTATTTCATAGGGCTGATATTCTATAATTAGGTATTCTAATCACCAAAAGTACAATTTTTTCTAATATGATTGAAATAATTATGCCAAACAAAAAGGTCGTCCTGAATAAAATACAGAACGACCTTATCAATATTGAGTAATTGTTGGTTACAAATTAGTGTGCATTGTGATGCATTAAACTCTCTTCTAAGTAAGGGTGATTTATAGGTAGTATATGTTCGCGTTTTGCCATTTTGGTAAAGATTGCAAAAATAAATATTCCTAAAAATCCTAAGAAAATACCAATTTCATATATACTGAATACCGGATGTGTATGTTCGCCTACGCCTTGAAAAGTATGTACTAACGGAGGAAATACCGATAAATATACATCTAAGAATAAACCTATCAGTACAAGTACTGCAACTGAGACTAGCACTTTCGGGTTTTTAGCTAATTTATTTGGCAACAATATTAAGAATGGCACAAAGAAATTAATGATTATATTAAATGTAAACAAGAATTGCGAGAAATGGAATCTTCGTAAGAAGTAGTATTCGCCTTCTTCTGCAATGTTTCCGTACCAAATAAGCATATATTGGAAATACCAAGCATAAGCAAAAAGGATTGATCCCATAAAAATATACTTAGATAAATCATGCCAATGCGAATCGTTTACGAATGGGAAATATCCCTTTTTGTATAAATAGTAAATAATTAAAATAATCAGACCTGAGGCATGATAAAAACCTGAAATCAATTCTTTAATACTAAATAATGTACTATACCAAAAAGGCTCAAGAGACATTAAAAAGTCAAATCCTGCAAAAATAAACGTGGCTGCAAAAGCAAAAATATGCACTTTTGAATAGAAGTTGCTTTTTTGGAACCATTTTAAAGCGCCGGCTTTATCTTCATCTTCTTTTTTTGATAATTTTCGAAGAATAAATGAAGTAGTACACCAAACTAAGAAATAAATAATTGTTCTAATAATAAAGAATGAGCTATTTAAATAAGGTGCTTTGGTATGCAGCAATTCTTTAAATTCTTCAAATTTGTTATAATCTTCGATATGTTCTTCCGGATTTGCCCAAGGATATACATGTTTTAAGCCTAAAAATACCAAGGCAAACATAAAAAGCATAGCGGGCATAAGATAGCCACCTATTGATTCGGGTACTCTTTTAAAGGCTGATGACCAACCGGCTTCTGCAATATATTGTAAAGCCATCCAAAAAAGGGCGCCTAGGGTCAAAATTAAAAAGTAATA
>CAZSBI010000062.1:0-10151 GCA_964604735.1 uncultured Flavobacteriaceae bacterium
AAAAATTATTTTTATATTTCATTTTTTTGTCATAACTTTATGCTATCAAAAACAACAATCATGAAAAAGATATTAGTACCCATCGATTTTTCCGAAAGATCGGAAGATGCTTTAAAAGTAGCGGCAAAAATAGCAAGAAAAACAGACGCTGAAATTTATTGTTTACACCTTTTAGATATTCCTGAAAGTGAAATAGATAACATTGACGGACATCAAGTTCCTAAGGGACCGGTTGCGCTAATGTTATTTGAACAAACGCATGAAAAATTTAATCTATTTTTAGATAAAGATTATCTGGACAATGTTCCGGTTTATGAAAAAGTAATGACCGATGCTCCATTTATCGGTATTGCCGAATTTGCTAATCGTAATAATGTTGACCTTATTGTAATGGGGTCGCACGGTACCTCAAAATCTGACGACTTTTTTGTAGGCTCTAATACTGAAAAAATTGTGCGAACATCGACAATTCCTGTTTTAGTTGTGAAAGAATCAGGCGATCTCTTTAAGATTGAGAAAGTTGTAATTGCTGCTAAATTTAAAGGTGATCACCTCAAAGAATTTCATAAAATTATGAAGTTTATCAATATTTTTGAACCTGAAATTCATCTGGTACGCATTAATACGCCCGGTAATTTCAAATCGACAAAAGAATTGGAAGAAAATTTTGAAAACTTTATTAAAAAAGTACCGGAATACAAAGATTTAACAACTGTTATTTACAATGATTATACCGTACAAGAAGGTATTTTTAATTATGCTAACTCCATCACTGCCGATTTGGTTGCGCTCTCTACCAGAGGACGTCAAGGCGTTATGCATTTTTTCTCTGACAGTATTGCCGAAAGAGTTGTTAATCTTGCCGGAAAAAACATATTAACAATAAAAATTGACAAATAAAATCTTCAAAAAAATACTTACTAATATTCATTGTTAACGCGGGCAAAAAAAATTTTTTGCCTGCGTTTTGCATCAATTTAAAAAAAGATCTCTATGAAAAAACTAGCATTAATTATTTTTATCTCTTTTAGCTTTAACGCTCTTGCACAAGATTTTGAAGTGCCCGAAAACTACGTGCTTAAAACAAAACAAGATTATGCCAAATATGAAAAAGATTTTATTAAAGCAGTCGATTGGATTACAGCTACGCCTTTGAACAAAGAAATGGCAAAACGCAAAAAAGCATATCAATTTATCATTCACTGGTTAGAAGGCTCGCCTACTGTAACCGTTAATCTTAACGGAAAAATTATAAATGCTGATTTTCCTCCCGATTGCTTGCTTGTATATATGGGTGCGTATGCTAAAAATATTATCTTACAGAAAGAAAAAGCTACGGCTTTGTCTAATAATCTAACAGCTATTAACACATTGATTACTTTTTACAAAAAGAATAAAAAACAGCTTGGTAGAAATAAAACTATTGAAAAATATATCAAATTACAAAAAAAGAATAAACTAGAAAAGTTTCTAAAATCTAAATTGTAATTTCTAAAAAAACTCAAGTATATAGTAAAATGCTATAACCTGCATCAGCACTCCAATCATTAGACCCATAACAATTTCTCTAAAAGAATGTGCTTGCAGATATAGTCGTGCGGCAATGGCAAATGCACCTAACATAATAAACGCCGATAATACGTTTAGGATATTAACTCGCGAATAATAACTCCACATTATAAAAAATGTAAGCATACCCGAAACAGCTACGGCGTGTATGCTGGGTTTTATCTTCTGATAATTGAATACAGCCAGCATGGCAAGCGACAAAAAAATACCGAAAAAGAATGAATAGAGTTCGATATAATCGTGGTAATCTATTAGCTTATTAAAAATAATGAAATAGACACTTGTCATAATTACCGAAAAAAATAATCGCTCGCGTGCTGTTTTCAGCTTGATGCTTTCTACTATTCTAATCAATCTTAACATCAATAAAAACAGTAGAGGAATGATTATTGAGACAATCAGTAAATAGGAGAATAAAGAATATATATTTTGCGGTAAAAAATATCTGGGTGATAGATAAAAATATAATACTACAGTATATAATGGTATAAAAACAGGATGCAACAGCAGCGAAATAACTTCGGCTATCCATGCGGAAAAACTTCTTTTTTGAAGAATATTTTTCATCAAATTTCTTTTCTTAAGCGTGCTACGGGAATATCTAATTGTTCTCTGTATTTGGCAATAGTTCTTCGAGCAATCGGAAAACCTTTCTCTTTGAGCGATTTAGACAACTGTTCGTCTGTAAGCGGTTTTCGTTTGTCTTCATTGTCTATTACCTCTTGCAAGATATGCTTTATTTTAATGGTTGATACATCTTCGCCGTCGGCATCTTTCATCGATTCTGAAAAGAAATCTTTGAGTAATTTTACACCATAAGGTGATTGTACATATTTGCTATTTGCAACTCTTGAAACCGTTGATATATCCATGCCTATTCTGTCTGCTATGTCTTTGAGTATCATTGGCTTAATAGCTTGCTCATCGCCGGTTAAGAAATAGTCTTTTTGATATTCGGCTATCGACATCATTGTACGCAATAAGGTATCTCTTCGCTGATTGACCGCATCTATAAACCATTTGGCTGCATCGAGTTTTTGTTTGATAAACATTACGGCATCTTTGCTGCTTTTTTGTTTGTTTTCTTTGTAGCCTTTTAGCATTTCGGTATAACCGCGAGAGACGTGTAATTCGGGCGCATTTTTGGCATTCAACGCAACGTCAATAACATCATCTTCGACACTTACAATAAAATCAGGTATTACATGCTCGACAAATCCGCCTTTTGAATTAAACGAGCTGCCCGGTTTGGGATTAAGTTTTACTACTTCTTCGATAGCTTCCTTGAGTTCTTGCTCAGTAATATCAAACTTTGCTTGTAGCTTTTTGTATTTTTTATTGGTAAAATATTCGAAACTTCTTTCTAATATTTTGATAGCCAAATCTCTTGTTTTGTTTGATTTTTTTCGTCTTAATTGAATCAGTAAAGTCTCTTTTAAGTCACGTGCGCCTACACCCGGCGGGTCTAATTCTTGTATTACACGCAATACTTTTTCGACTTCCTCCTCGGTGGTAAATACGTTTTGTGTAAATGCCAAATCATCGACAATATCAATTATATCACGTCGCAAATAACCATTGTCATTGATACTACCGATTAAAAAATCGGCAATTTTTTTGCGTTGTTCATTTAGCGGAAAAGTATTGAGTTGATTTTTTAGATACTGCGTAAAAGTTTCGCCTTGTGCATAAGGCACCTTTTTGTCATCGTCGTCAGCCGAATAATTGTTAGTTCTCAATTTGTAATCGGGGACTTCGTCATCACTTAGATATTCATCTACGTTAATATCAGGCGCTTCTATTACTTCTCCGCCGTCTTCTAGCTGATCTTGATTGTCAAATTCGTCTTTTTCTTCTTTTTCTTTTCCTTCTTCCAAAGCCGGATTTTCTTCAATTTCTTGTTTCAAACGTTGTTCAAAAGCCATAGTTGGCAATTGAATCAATTTCATCAACTGAATTTGTTGCGGTGTAAGTTTCTGCTGTAATTTATGTTGTAAACTTTGTCTAAGCATCTATTTTATTATAATTTATATGGCAAAAATAAGCATTTTCAAATTAATACCTGTAATAATCGGGTTTGTATGGTCCTTGTGGGGTTACGCCGATATACGCTGCTTGTTCTTCTGATAGTTCGTCAAGTTCTACACCTAAATGCTCTAAATGCAAGCGAGCTACCATTTCGTCAAGATGTTTGGGCAACATATATACTTTATTTTCGTATTTATCGCTGTGTTGCCATAACTCCATTTGCGCCAATACCTGATTGGTAAAAGAGTTACTCATCACAAAACTGGGGTGTCCGGTAGCTACGCCAAGGTTCATCAAACGCCCTTCGGCAAGAATAATTACATCGTGATCGTCTATTGTAAACTTATCCACTTGTGGCTTGATGGTATCTTTGGTTTGTCCGTAATTATTTTCGAGCCAAGCCATATCTATTTCGTTATCAAAATGCCCAATATTAGCAACTACGGTATTGTTTTTCATCATTTTAAAATGTTTGCCGGTGATGATATCTTTGTTTCCGGTAGCTGTAACTATAATATTGGCTTCTTTGACGGCATCTTCCATTTTTTTAACTTCAAAACCTTCCATAGCGGCTTGTAGTGCGCAAATAGGATCTATTTCTGTAACAATAACTCGCGAGCCTGTACCTCTAAACGAAGCTGCAGTGCCCTTACCAACATCGCCGTAGCCGGCTACCACTACTACTTTTCCGGCGAGCATTAAATCTGTACCTCGTCTGATGGCATCAACCGCCGACTCGCGACAGCCGTATTTATTATCAAATTTTGACTTGGTTACAGAATCATTGACATTAAATGCAGGTACCGGCAATGTGCCGTTTTTCATTCTTTCGTACAAACGATGCACACCCGTAGTGGTTTCTTCGGAAATACCTCTGATTGATGATACCAATTCGGGGTAGTTATCAATAACCATATTGGTTAAATCGCCACCGTCATCTAAAATCATATTTAAGGGTTTGTCTTTATCAAAAAATAATACTTGACGTGTTGCCCAGTCATATTCTTCTTCGGTCATACCTTTCCAAGCAAAAACCGGAATTCCAGCTTGTGCAATGGCAGCGGCGGCATGGTCTTGTGTTGAAAAAATATTGCAGGTTGTCCAACGCACTTCTGCTCCCAAAGCTACCAATGTTTCTATAAGCACAGCGGTTTGTATGGTCATGTGCAAACTACCCCCGATGCGTGCACCTTTTAAGGGTTTGCTGTCGGCGTATTTTTTTCTAAGTGACATTAAACCGGGCATTTCGGCTTCGGCTAAAAGTATCTCTTTTCTGCCCCAATCGGCAAGTGAAATATCTTTGACTTTGTAATCAAGTGTTTTTGAAAAGTTGTTCATAAATTATGATTTTTTATGTCGTAAAGATAAAAAAAATATCAATAAATAAAGTTTCATTTTACAAAACATCTAATTTAAAATGATATATGTGACAATTATTAAATTGTGAAAGCATATTTGTTGTTAAAAAACAGCGACTTGCAAGTTTATGATATTTGTCATATTTTTGCGGTGTTAAACAAAACATTATGAAAAAAGCAGTATTAGCATTAATATTATTTGGATTCTATTTCAATTTAAACGCACAATCAGTCAAAGATGTGCAGAATAAAATAAAAGTTGAGAATGTGTCAGCTCAGGATTTTGACAATAAAATCAATGCAGAGAACACTTTGCAACTCATAGATATTAGAACTATGGGAGAATATAAGACGGGGCATCTGATTGGAGCCAGACTTATCGATTTTTACAATCCTGATTTTGCTAAAAACATTGAAGCGGCAGGTTATGATAAGAATACACCGGTTTACATCTACTGTAGAAGCGGCAACAGAAGTAGCAGTGCCATTAACTTGTTTAAAAAATTAGGTTATAAACACATCATAAATTTGGCATACGGAATTAATGAGTGGAAAGGTGCCGGTTTGCCTATTGAAAAATAAAAATATATAAAAAATAAAATAAATGAAAAAAATAGTACTCATTATGTTGCTTGCAAGCTTGTGGTCTTGCCGGAACGAACAAAAAAAAGAAACTGAAAAACAAAAAAATCAAACAGAGCAAAAAGAAACCAAGCCGGCATTTGACAGAAAAGCCTACAAAATGAAAGGTAAAAAGATTGCTATGTCAACTTTTAAACTTTTTAAAGGTAAGATTGAAAGCATTGGCAAAACCGAAGGCTTGCCCGGAGCTATAGATTTTTGTCACAAAAATGCAAAAAAGTTAACTGACAGTATTGGCAAAGCAAACAATGTTGTAATGCAAAGAACTTCACACAAACTAAGAAATAAAGACAATAAAGCCGATGTAGATCAAATGGCTGTTATCAATAATTACTTAGAATCGCAAGAGATGCACAAAGAATTGACCCCTTTGGTAATGAAAGATGATGAAGGATTTGTACACTTTTATGCCCCTATCAAATTAAAAAAGAAATGCTTAGCCTGTCACGGTAAACCTGAAAAAGATATCAACGGTAAAGTCTTAGAAAGCATTAAAAAATACTATCCGGACGATAAAGCTACCGGATTTAGAGAAGATGAGTTTAGAGGTATTTGGGATATCAAATTTCTAGATAAAAAATAATATCGATTAAAAAACAAAAAAGCCTGCAATGTTGCGGGCTTTTTTTATGTCAAAAATAATTTGGTGAGTTATAAAAATTGCTTTAAATTTGTATCCTCAAAAAAAGGCACCTTAGCCAAGTGGTTAGGCACCGCTCTGCAAAAGCGTGAACAGCGGTTCGAATCCGCTAGGTGCCTCAAATAAAAAAACCGACAACTAATAGCTGTCGGTTTTTTTTATAAATTCAATATTATAGCTTTTGGTAACCAAAATACTCAACGCAAATATTAGCTTGAAAAATATATTCCAATTTATTTGTCCGGCACTATTGGTCAATAGGTGGAATTACTCCGATTCTTTGGCTGTCTCGTAATACATTAATGACAAGTTATGTGCTTCTTCACTAATTTTATTTGTTAATACATATATGGTATTAATCATATTCAGCGAATTGTTGGCTGTAATTTTTTGAAGCATTAACCAGTTTGATTGTATATTTTTGATTACTTGCGATTGTTCTTGTGAATTATTGCTATACGAAAATATTTTATTCAAATTGGTTTTAAAAGCATCCATCGTCTCTTGCATTTTAGTAGTGACATCTGTCTGTCCGTTATTTTTTAAAGCATAAAATATAGCCAATTTTTGAGATAAAATTTCCAATTCGTTTGCTGCTTGCTGATAATCTAAAACCTTAATATTTGACATCGTCTTTAGTTTTCCTATAACCATATTATTCACTTTCATCACTTTATCTAACACTTGAAGCATTCCTGCCATTTTCTTTTTGTCGGGCTTGTGAATAATCATCATTCTTCCCTTCATTCTTAGCATGGTTATCTTTTGGATAAGCGGTTTTATTTCGGGGTGTGCTTCTGCATAAATATCTAGGGACAACAAAGCCATTTCGCTATTAGCTAAATTAATATCAATGTTTTTTGAAACATATTTTACTTTCAATCCTTTATAAATATAATCCTTTACTATGGTTGCCGCAGATGTTCGAAGGTTTAGCATGTGTTGTAATGCGTCACTCACTTCTACTTCCTCGTCATATTGTGAAAATGATGGCGAAAAAACAAATAGTAATAATAAAACAATAATCTTTTTCATAGTAAATTTAATTTTTTAGTGAATTGATGAGATTTAAAAATATCAAATAATTCTTTCTGCTAAATATAGAGATATTTGACATAATCACTTTCGGATGAAAAGTATCGTCCGCTAGCAAAGTTTCAACTGAATTAATATTTAATACTAAATCTTCTATTTTTGAGCTAAATTGATGCTTGTTGTATTTAGCAATTTTTTTCAAATTCTTTTTAACTCTTGATAAATCAACATCTATTTCTTCTGATACTTTTTGATGAAACTTTTTATCCAACAAATATTTAATAATGATTTTATCAGATTGTCTAATGTTTTGAGTTGTCATCTTTAATATTTTGATAATATCGTCATTTTCATCAAACAAATCCACATTTTTTATTACTTTATCAATCAATTTGGTCATTAATTTATCTAAATTCTGCAATTTGGACACTTGCAAATTGTAATTACCATCTTCAAAATCGAGCAGTGTCATACGATGTAAATTCCAATAATTTTGTAATTCTTGCAAATCAATTTCATATCCTTTTTTAATTAGGTACGCAGATACATTAGACAAATTGTCATCAAATCTTGCCATACTTTTATCCAAATCGGCAAATGCCTTTTTTTTGTTAATATTGGCTTTAATCAATAAATAATCTTTATAAAAACGATAAGTTAACATTTCGTTTTCAAACAAACTCTTTGCAAGAATATTAAACTTTACTTTATCTTGTTGTGCTATCATACTTGTGCTTAAAAACAACAAAATGAAGCTTGCAATTAATCTATTTTTCATAAATATTTTTTTTCTTTTATTATTGTATTAAACTATTTATATAACCATCTTTAATTGCTCCTAATTTATAATCCATAGATGTACTTAAGGAAAAGATTGTTCTTACATTTTTCATTTTTATATGAAATAAGTTTGCCCTAAAAAAGTTCCAATCTGTGATAATTCGCACAAATGATTGTTCTTTACTGTTATCATTTAACAACATATTGCTTTGTTCCTTGATAAATGTATCTGTCTCATCAATGTTCTTTTGGTATTCGTGTGATACACTCTTACTTAATCCTAAAAAATTAGCATAATAATTAAATGAAATCTTTTGGATTAAATACCTAAGTTTTTGAACAGATCTATATTTTTTTAAATTATTAGAAGAAAGTTTATAGGTAATAAACATAGATTCTATTAAATCTGAAATCATTTTATCAAATAGATTTACTTGATAATAAACCTTTAGGAATTCTTTATTGTCAAACTTTTTTGTAGCAATTGCGCCAAGTTTGTTCCAAAGTTTTTTTATCTTGTCAACTTGTTCTCGTAATTTTGGTTCCTCAACATTTAAGTCAATCAAATTAATGCTTTCATCAACTTTGGAAATGGAATAATCAAACTCTTTTGTAGCATATTTAACTTGTTGCCCGTTGATTAGATACAATTTATCTTTAAGCGCCATTTGAATATATATTCTAATGTTATGCGCATTGTCATACAACTCTTCATTGCTTGCATCGGACTCAAATTGCGAAAAACCGGTCATTGGGAACAATAATATTGCTAATAATAAATAAAGGGGTTTGTTTATTTTCATATTACTCATGTTTTTTTGATATTTTTCAACTTTTTTTCATCAAAATAGTTGTATATTAAGGTATTTTTAATTCAGAACCACAAAGTTAAATATTTTTTAATTAATATTGCGATAATTACTGTTAAAATACAACATTGAACGCACTAAGACAAATAACAAAGACCTTGCCAAATAGCCCGGGTGTTTATCAATTTTTTGATAATCAAGGAGTTATACTGTATGTAGGTAAAGCAAAAAGTCTTAAAAAAAGAGTAAATTCATATTTCTCAAAAACACAAACAGGCAAAACAAAAATGCTGGTTTCTCGCATTGCAGACATTAAACACATTGTGGTTGAAACAGAAACCGATGCTCTTTTACTTGAAAATGTACTCATTAAAAAGCACCAACCTAAGTATAATGTAATGCTTAAAGATGATAAAACTTATCCATGGATATGCATTAAACAAGAAGCTTTTCCGCGTGTGTTTTTAACCCGTCAAGTTATTAAAGACGGCTCTGAGTATTATGGCCCATATCCTTCGACAAAAGTAGCGCGCACTTTGCTAGACCTAATTCATCAGCTATATACCATACGCAGTTGCAAACTCAATTTGTCTGCCGAAAATATTGCCAAACAAAAATTTGACCTTTGCCTCGATTATCATATCGGTATTTGCAAGGCGCCTTGTGTTGGTTATCAGTCCGAAAGTGATTATGACGAAGATATTAAACAAATCAGAAGTATTGTTAAAGGCGATTTTAAAATTGCCAAACAGTTTTTTGAACAACAAATGCTCAAATATGCCGAAAAACTCGAATTCGAAAAAGCGCAAGCTGTAAAAGAAAAACTCGAATCCTTGCACAATTATCAAGCGCGCTCTACGGTTGTAAATCCAAGCATAAACAATGTAGAAGTTTATAATATTATTTCTGACGCTACTACTGCATATATTAACTTCTTACAAGTTGGTCACGGTGCTGTTATCCGTTCGCATACCCTCGAAATAAAGAAAAAATTGGACGAGACCGACAAGGAATTACTCGAGTTGGCTATAGTCGAAATCAGACAGCGTTTTGACCTGCATACCAAAGAAATTTATTTGCCTTTTGCTATTGATATTTTAGATGAACTCAAAAAGACCATACCTCAAAAAGGCGATAAAAAACGCCTCTTGGAACTATCGCGAAGAAATGCCGTATATTTCAGACTCGACAAACTGAAACAACTGCAACTTACCGACCCCGACAAACATGTTAATCGTTTGATGAAACAAATGAAAGAAGATTTGCATCTAAGTGAGGAGCCACGTCATA
>CAZSBI010000063.1:0-8628 GCA_964604735.1 uncultured Flavobacteriaceae bacterium
CATGGTGAATTACACCCAATGTTAGGATCTTTCGATTATGTGAAAACCTCTTATCCTAACTCTGACGGAACATATACTTTTATTGTTCGCATCGGTAATGAAGGAGCTGGGGCAATAACGAAGGTATATCATCATATTCCTGCACAACCTACACCAGCGCAATTAAACGCGTCAAGCGATAATAACATCGTTGCTGTGTTTGATGGACAAGTATATAACCATAATACAAGCTCGTGGGAAAACTCTTCTCATGAAAGTACCATGGTGGTAAATACTTTACCCGAAATTGACAGTTCCGCTAACAACAGCTGGGCTTATACACCAAGTGGGTATACACTTGTTGGATATTTTCCGGTTGAAGAAATTGTTAGAAACGGCGAAACACAACGTGTTTGCCGTGGGCAATTTCGAAAAAACGGGTATACTAATAAAATTAGTATAAAAATCCGTTTTGAGCTAGCAAGTGAGGTAACGGGAGTTGATAAACTGTCCATAAAAGAGTTTGGTTTATATCCCAACCCTATGAAAGATATTTTACATGTCAAAACAGCGCATGAAATTGCTTCTGTGAAGATTGTAAACGTTCTAGGGCAGGAAGTGTTAAACAATGAATTTAATAACTTTTCAAATGTATATAATGTAAATGTTTCTTCGTTGAAACACGGGCATTATATGGTATTTATTACCACCACAGACGGTCGTATGACCTTTGGGAAACTTGTTAAATGATAGGAAACGCAGGAGTATAAAGCAAGAGATTTATCCCCGAAATGCTTCGGGACAAGCAGTCGCTGCGCTCCCACGAAATAACAGAGGAAAAAACAAATATTTTTTTGTATTATTGCTTCTCAATTATAATTTTGACAAACAAACTATGAATTATTTCGAAATAGCATCAATATTAGTTTCACTCTCTGCCATTTTTGGGTATATCAACGAAAAGTATGTCAAATTACCGACAACTATCGGGTTGATGTTGATTTCAATCATTTTTACCCTGCTGACTATCGTATTGAGTTATATCAATCCGACCTTGCTAAATCATCAAAAAGAATTGATTAGCCAAATAGATTTTTCAACCGTTTTACTAGATATGATGCTGAGTTTTATGCTGTTTGCAGGGGCTTTGCATACCAATGTGCCTAAACTGAAAGAGTTGGCGCGTCCGGTTTTTGGTTTTGCGGTAGTAAGTACCGTAATTTCAACCTTTTTAGTAGGCGGATTAATATATCTATTGCTTCATTTGTTCGGATTTGAAGTCGAATTTATCTATACATTATTATTTGGGGCACTCATATCTCCTACCGACCCGATTGCTGTCTTAGGTATTCTGAAAAAAGCTAAAATTGATAAAAAAGTAGAAACGGTTATCGTTGGCGAATCGCTGTTTAACGATGGTGTCGGTGTTGTCATTTTCTTAACCATTTTCGGTATTGCCAAAAAAGGATTGGACAGCCTGAATTGGCTGCACGTAGGCGAATTGTTTGTGGTTGAAGTCTTTGGAGGTATTTTATTAGGATTGGCAATCGGGTGGATTACCTACCAAATGATGAAAGCCATTGATAGTTTCGATACCGAAGTATTGGCAACCTTAGCCACCGTTATGGGCGGTACGTTTATAGCACACAAATTACACGTTTCGGCGCCCTTGGCAATGGTTACCGCCGGACTAATGATTGGTACAGACCGCATCAGACAAAATGCAATGAGCGAAATTACCGAAGCTTATGTCGATAAGTTTTGGGAACTAATTGATGTAATTCTAAATATTATTCTTTTTGTTATGATTGGAATGGAATTGTTAGTCATCACCTTTGAAACCTCTTATATTTTTGCCGGAATTATTTCGATTATCATCGTGTTGATCAGTCGATATTTGGCTATTAAACCTCTGTTGAAATATTTTGAACGAAAAATAAAATTTATTCCGCATACCGATACATTAATGACTTGGGGCGGATTGCGAGGGGGCATTTCTATTGCCTTGGCACTTACTTTGACCGAATCAATGCATCGTGATTTGTTCTTGGTATTGACCTATATTATTGTTGTTTTTTCAATCTTAGCACAAGGACTATCGATGGGTAAATTGGTTCAAAAACTCAAAAAAGGAGTGATTGAGTCTGTTGTCGAAGAAAATGAGCATTAATTTTATACGGATGAAAAATATACAATATTTAATCATATTACTATTTATTTCGGCTTGTGGCAGTCAAAAAGTTGTTACTTCTAAAACATATATTTCCGAAATTAAAGCTGTACAAGCAAAATTGAATGCCGAATTTGCCAATCCGAAGGAATCGCCACTCGACAAGAAAGATTTAGCAAATTTCAAATCATTAGATTTTTATCCGATTGATGCCAAATATCGCATTACTGCCAGATTTGTAAAAAATGAAAATCCTGTTGTTTTTGAAATGCCTACCAATACCAAACGCAAACCCAAATACATCAAGTACGGCGATGCTTATTTTACTTTGGAAGGCAAGGAATTTCATCTGGAAATCTATCAAAATCAAGCTAATTTGCAATCAGAAGAATATAAAGATTATCTGTTTGCCCCTTTTAACGATTACACCAATGGTTTTGAAACCTACGGTGGCGGACGTTATTTAGATTTGCATATTCCAAAAACTGAAAACCAAATAATCATTGATTTTAACAAAGCTTATAATCCGTATTGCGCTTATAGTCATCGTTGGTCTTGCCCATTGATACCAAGTGCCAATTATTTAAAAATTGACATTAAAGCGGGCGTTAAAAAATTTCACTAAACCCAAAAAAACAAGCCTATGAAATATTTAGATATTGACAAATTTGCCACCGTTATCAATTGTATGGACGGACGGACGCAATTACCTGTCTTAGAATGGATTATAGACAATTACGATATCGACTATCCCGATATGATTACCGAAGCAGGACCCATAAAAATATTAGCCGAAAACAAGCAAAAGAAAGTAGTTGAAGCCATTAAATATCGCATCGATATTTCGGTCAACAAACACCATTCTAAACATATTTTTGTTGTAGCACACTACGATTGTGCTGGCAATCCGGAAACTAAAAAAGTACAGCTAAAACAACTTAAAAAAGCCATTAAACGCATCAAAAAATGGAATTATAATGTAGAAGATATCGTAGGACTTTGGGTAGGACGTAGTTGGAAAGTTAAAAAAGTATATTAATCAATTTAGTTAAAAACAATCTAAACGAACGCTTTTTTCAATCATTAATTAATTATATCTTTGTGGCTTATTAAAAAATTGCTTATGTACAGAACACATACCTGCGGCGAGTTAAATGCCCAAAATATTTCCCAACAAGTAACGCTAAGCGGTTGGGTGCAAAAAGTAAGAGATTTAGGAGCGGTTATTTTTATCGATTTACGCGACCGCTACGGTATTACACAGCTTTCATTCAACGAAGAACATAAAGAATTGTTGGAACAAGCACGCAAATTAGGACGCGAATTTGTAGTGCAAGTCGAAGGAAAAGTGATTGAACGCAGTAGCAAAAATAAAAATATTCCGACAGGCGATATCGAGATATTAGTCGAAAAACTCAATGTTTTAAACGCCGCTATTACGCCACCTTTTACCATTGAAGATAACACAGACGGTGGAGAAGAATTGCGAATGAAATATCGCTATTTGGATATTAGAAGAAATCCGGTCAAAAACAACTTGATTTTCCGTTCAAAAGTATCGCAATTGGTTCGAAATTATTTGGCAAACGAAGGATTTATCGATGTAGAAACGCCATATCTGATCAAATCGACGCCCGAAGGCGCACGTGACTTTGTTGTGCCATCGCGTATGAATCCGGGACAATTTTATGCCTTGCCACAATCGCCACAAACCTTTAAACAACTGTTAATGATAGGCGGCATCGACAAGTATATGCAAATAGTAAAATGTTTTAGAGATGAAGATTTGCGTGCCGACCGTCAACCCGAATTTACACAAATTGACTGCGAAATGTCTTTTATAGAACAAGAAGATATTCTCAATACTTTTGAAGGATTAACCAAGCATTTATTGAAGGAAGTACACAAAATAGAGATTGATAATTTTCCGCGAATGAGTTTCGAAGAGGCTATGCGTCGTTATGGAAATGACAAACCCGATATTCGTTTCGGAATGGAGTTTGGCGATCTGACAAAAGCCGCACAAGGCAAAGGATTTAATGTTTTTGACCAACAAGAAGCTATTTTGGGTATTGCCGTACCCAATGCTGCCGCTTATACACGCAAACAAATAGACAAACTGACCGATTGGGTAAAACGTCCGCAAGTTGGCGCCAAAGGAATGGTATATGTCAAATGCAATGAAGACGGTACTTATAAATCGTCGGTTGATAAGTTTTATAATCAAGACGATTTAGCCGAATGGGCACAAATAACCGGCGCACAAAAAGGCGATTTAATTTTGGTTTTATCCGGCGACTTAAACAAAACGCGCACACAACTAAGCGCCTTACGTATGGAAATGGCAGAACGCCTCGAATTGCGTAAGCCAAACGAATTTGCACCGCTTTGGGTAGTCGATTTTCCTTTGTTGGAATGGGACGAAGAAAGCGGACGCTACCACGCTATGCACCATCCGTTTACAGCACCCAAACCCGAAGACGCACATCTGCTTGATACAGACCCCGGAAAAGTACGCGCCAACGCCTACGATTTAGTACTAAACGGTAACGAAATTGGCGGTGGCTCTATCAGAATACACGACAAAACAATGCAGGCGCGTATGCTTAGCTTGCTAGGATTTAGCGATGAAGAAGCCAAAAAACAATTCGGTTTCTTAATGAACGCTTTTGAATTTGGCGCACCACCACACGGCGGATTGGCATTTGGTTTAGACCGATTGGTTGCTATTTTGGGCGGACAGGAAACCATTAGAGATTTTATTGCTTTTCCTAAAAACAATGCAGGACGCGACGTTATGATCGATGCGCCCGATACAATCAGTCAAGAACAATTAGATGAATTGTTTCTCAATTTACAAGAAATAAAATAATAAAAACAAAAGCTCAAAGTATTATTTTCACTTTGAGCTTTTTTTATATCCGTCAAAATGAAAATATTCCGTTCCGAAAGTTTAGTCGATTATAAAACTTATACTTTCAACTATGCCGTTTATGCCAAGCAAGAAAATATTTCGGAAATTGATACGATTTACCGACAAGGTTTTTTGCCTTACAGCAATACTTTATCTCTAAAAGAACCACATTATTATTTGGCGCGTAGTTTACGCGTCGAATTAGATAAATTTTCGGACACTTCTGAAAACAGACGAGTAGCCAAAAAAATTGCGGTGCTCGAACCAAGTATTACAGTTATTGATAAACAAGACTTTGATAAATCTGACGCCTTTGATAAATTTTGTTTGGATTATGCTGCCATCCGCTTTGACGATGCTATGCCCAAAGAACGTTTCAACTACATATATGATTGGCAGGCGCTAAACAAGATTTTTGAATTCAAAGCCGGAAACGGTACATTATTAGGCTATGTTTTGGCGGTAGTGACTGATGAAATTGTGCATTATTGGTTTTCGTTTTACGATTTGGAACACAGTCGTTTAGGTCTAGGCAAATGGATGATGTTTAGCGTGATTGATTGGGCAAAACAACAAAATTTGCAAGAAGTATATTTAGGCACTTGCTATGGCGAAAAAGCGATGTACAAAATGCGCGATTTTAAAGGATTGTCATTTTTTGACGGCAACAAATGGAATGCCGATATGAAACTGCTCAAATCTAAATGCAAAACGGACAACGAATTTGTTTCAGACGACTTTAAGCTGCAAATGCGTGTTGATTAGTTAAGCAATTTTATACATAAGTTTCTTAGGTATTAAATTTTTTATATCTTTGTATCGAAATTTATTACAAAGATGTCTAAAAATAATCAACAGCTTTATAAAGGTAGTTTACAAACTATTATTCTTGAATTACTTCATCATCAAGAAAATATGTACGGTTATGAAATTACTCAAAAAGTAAAAGAAATTTCAAATAATGCTTTACAAATCACCGAAGGTGCCTTATATCCTGCGTTACATAAATTAGAGGCAGATGGTTTTGTTGAAACTGAGGTTCGAATGGTTAAAAACCGAAAAAGAAAGTATTATAAATTAACCGATAAGGGCGTCAAAGAGAAGACGAGTCGTGTTGCGGCACTTAAAGAGTACCTGATTAATATGCAAACAATACTTAATTTTGATTTAAAACTTTCATAAGTATGAAAACTCTTGAAGCAAAACAAATAGATTCACTTTTTGATTTTGTCAAAAAACATTATGTCTATTACTACGATTTACAAATAGAATTAGTCGATCATCTTGCCAATGATATAGAACATATAATGAGTGAGCAAACAAATATTAGTTTTGAAGAAGCACGAGATTTTTCTTTTAAAAAATTTGGTGTTACCGGATTTTACGAAGTGATAAAGTCTAAAACAAGTCAAATGGAAAAAGAGTATTACCAACTCATTTTTAAACATTTATTATCATTATTTGCTTCAAAAAATATTTTTTGGATTGCAATATTTTTATTTGGTTTTAGTTTCATTTTTAAGTTTTCAACCTATAATATGGTTTTTTTGTTTGGTTTTATGATCATACTTTTAGTCGTTTCATTTGTATTAACGTATAGAAAAACCAAAGACATAAAAAGACGTATTAAAAGCAAAGAAAAAGTGATGATAATTGATTCGTTGTTAGCATCAATGGGTAGTATTGCTATTTTTATCAGTATGCTTATCAACCTTTTTTCGCTTATTTTTAGAAAAGAAAAGGAAGTTTTTTCACCTTTATTAGCAGATTATAGTATATTATTTGCTTTTTTGTTGATACTACTCGTACTATTTATCTATATTTCTATTCGAAAAATTCCAATAGAAATAGCATTGCGACACCGTGATAAATATTTCACAAATTTTCAATAAAGAAAATTATTTCTTTAAGCCCAATTTATGTCCGGCAACGGCATAGTATAAAATGATTGCATACAGGGGCAACAATAGCCAATAACCCGATGTAGCAGCTTGTGCCGTAGCGGCAGCTTCACTTAAACCGTTTGCCATTAATTCGGCTTTATGACTATCGACTAATTTGCCGTAAGTAGGCGGAATAATAGCGCCTCCGGCAATAGCCATAATCAGCAGTGCAGAAGCTGTTTTGGTAAATTTGCCCAAGCCTTTGAGTGTTAATGGCCAAACTGCCGGCCAAACCAAAGCATTTGCCATACCCAATAAGGCAACAAATAACACAGAAGTAAATCCGCTGGTAAATACTATGGCAAAAGTCAAAACAATACCTAAAACAGCACTTGCTTTTAAAGCTGTTGCTTGACTGATATACTTAGGAATTAATACAACACCCAAAGCATAAGTAGCCACCATTGCCATTAAGGTATAAGTAGTAAAGAATTTGGCTTCATCAGCCGGAAATCCCAGCGATAAACCATAAGCAATAATAGTATCGCCGGCTATAACTTCGGCACCTACATATACAAACAAAGTAAGCACGCCTAACCAAAGATGTGGAAATTGAAAAATGCTTGTCTTGGCGGTTTCGCCATCAGGTGTTTCTTCAATCGGGTCAGGCTCAACATGAGGCAGCGGTGCCTTTAAAATAAGCAATCCTAAAAGAAATAAAATGCCTGCCATAACCAAATATGGTGTTATAACACTATTTGCCATAGTATCAAGCAATTGTGCTTTTTCTTCGCCTGTTGCAGTGGCTAATTGTTCTTTTACTTTATCAATTCCGGACAAAAGTAAAGCGCCAAAAATAACTGAGCCTAAGGCACCGGCTACTTTGTTGGCAATGCCCATAATAGAAATTCGTTTGGCAGCACTTTCAATAGGTCCTAAAATAGTAATGTACGGATTAGAAGCGGTTTGTAATAAAGTCATGCCGGTTCCTTGAATAAAAATACCTAATAAAAATAACCAATAGGTACGTGCATTGGCTGCCGGAATAAATACCAAGGCGCCAATTCCCATCACAAAAAGTCCGAGAGACATACCTTTTTTATATCCTATTTTTTCTATGATAAATGAAGCAGGAAGTGCCATAACAACAAACGAAATGTATGAAGCAGAAGCTACAAAAAACGATTGCATATTGCTTAACTCACTGATGGTTTTCATAAATGGAATAAGCGCACCGTTAATCCAAGTGACAAATCCGAAGATAAAAAACAGCCCCGCAATAATCATAATGGGGACAAGTGTGTTATTTTTTTGATTTGATAAATTTGTATTTGACATAGTTATTTTTTTTGGAGCATAAATATAGGAAAATTATTGATGACAGACATATATTATCGACATAATTCGTGTTTTTGTCGATGAAATGTATAATTTTTACCTGTTTTCCTCACTGGGACACCTTATTTAGTATCATAATTAATATTCCATTAAATAAGATTGAATCCATCACCCTCGGCCTACGAGAATTTATCGTAAAATTAAAACCTGAATTTTTGTAAGATTTACACACAGTTTTAAATAATTAGTTCATAGGCAATACAAATTTTTGAAAATTTATCGGGATAAATTGATAAAATTTGGAGCAGAATATGGGCTAATTATAAAAATCTACGATGTAGAAA
>CAZSBI010000064.1:0-6726 GCA_964604735.1 uncultured Flavobacteriaceae bacterium
GTAACAAAAAACGCTAGGCTTACGAGAATTTATCTAAATTTATCGTTCATTCCCTAAACTATCTGAACTCGCACAAAGCTTTGTGTTCCAATTGAGAATTTCATTTGAAACTAAAATTACTTTTCTAAACAACTCTTTCGTATGCTCGAACAACAGATAGTTCTTAACGTCCATTCACTTCAAATTTTACGATAAATTCTCGTAGGCCAAGGGTGATGGATTCTATCTTATTTAATGGAATATTTTATGATACTAAATAAGGTGTCCCAGTGCGGAAAACAGGAGACAATTTGTTATTTTTAATAAAAAATAATTAAAAAATCTCCAAGTTTATCACTTGGAGATTTTTAGATAATTAGTTTAAAAAAAGTTTCGGCGAAGTCTATTTTTCGTCTTTCTTTTCTTTTTTATCTTTTCTGGGTGGGCGTGGCAGTAAAGCTTTACGAGAAAGTTTCATTCTACCTCTATCCATTCCTACTAATTTTACTTTAACAACTTGCCCTTCTTTCAGTTCGTCAGTTACTTTTTCTACACGTTTCCAATCGATTTCAGAAATATGTAAAAGTCCTTCTGTTCCGGGGAATATCTCAACAAATGCACCAAAGTCTTTAATTGAAGTAATGGGTCCTTCATAAGTATCACCTACTGTTGGTTCAAAAGTAATTTGATCTAAACGGTCTAATACTTTTTGAATTTTATCCATATCGGTACCCATAATTTCGATAATTCCTTTACCGTCAACTTCTTCAATAACGATTGTTGTATCGGTATCTTCTTGTAATTGTTGGATATCTTTTCCGCCTTTACCAATTACAGCGCCAATATAATCTTTTTCAATTTCAACTTTAACCATTTTAGGTACAAAGTCTTTTACTTGCGGACGTGCTTCTGTAATACCTTTTGCCATTTGCTCCATAATGTGCATTCTACCTGCATTGGCTTGACGTAAAGCTTTTTCAAGAATTTCTCTTTTCAAATCTTTAATCTTAATATCCATTTGACAAGCGGTAATACCATCTTTGGTTCCGGTTACTTTAAAATCCATATCACCTAAATGATCTTCGTCACCTAAAATATCAGATAATACTGCATAATTTTTGGTTTCTTCGTCATAAATTAATCCCATTGCAATACCTGAAACGGGCTTAGGTATTTTAATACCGGCATCCATCAATGCCATAGATCCTGCACAAACAGTTGCCATTGATGAGGAGCCATTAGACTCAAGAATTTCTGACACAATACGAATTGTATAAGGTGCATCTTCGGGAATCATAGGTTCTAAGGCGCGTTGCGCTAAGTGACCATGACCAATTTCACGACGTGAAGTTCCTCTTAGAGGACGCGCTTCGCCTGTTGAGAATGGTGGAAAATTATAGTGTAAATAAAAACTTTCTTCACTTCTTAGAGTAGCACCGTCTATCATATTTACTTCGCGAGAAGTACCTAAGGTTACCGTTGCTAATGCTTGTGTTTCGCCTCGTGTAAAAATTGCTGATCCGTGTACAGAAGGCAAGTAATCTGTTTCAACCCAAATAGGTCTAATTTCATCGGTTTTACGACCGTCTAAACGCAAACCTTCTTCCAAAATTAAATCACGAACTGCTTTTTTCATTACATCGTGAAAATATTCGCCAATCATTTTGCCTTTTTCTTCCAATTCTTCTTCTGAGAATTTAGATAGATAAGCCTCTTTTACTTCGGCAAATTTTGCAGAACGTTCGTGTTTTCCGGTACCCTCTTTGGCTATGGCATATAACTTGTCGTAAGTTTCTTTTTCGACATCATTTTTTAATTCTTCATCTACCTCAGCGCGCGGATAATCTCTTTTTGTTTGAGATTTTTCAACTTTGGCAGCCAATCTGCTTTGTGCTTCGATTTGAATTTTAATAGCTTGATGCGCAAATTCGATAGCTTCTATCATTTCTTCTTCGCTTACCTCGTCCATTTGTCCTTCGACCATAGTTACAGAATCGTAAGTACCGCCTACCATTAAGTCAATTGTTGCCGATTCGCCGGCTTCATAACTTGGATTGATAACTAATTCGTTGTCAATTTTTGCTACTCTTACTTCTGAGATAGGTCCTTCAAACGGTATGTCTGAAACAGCTAATGCAGCTGATGCTGCCAAACCTGCCAAGGCATCTGCTTGTACATTTTCGTCGTGAGACATCAATTGTATCATTACCTGTGTTTCGGCGTGATAATCACTTGGAAATAAAGGTCTTAATACTCTATCGACAAGACGCATTACCAAAATTTCTTCGGTACTCGGGCGTCCTTCTCTTTTGAAAAATCCTCCGGGAAACTTTCCTGCCGAAGCAAATTTTTCGCGATAATCTAATGTTAACGGCAAGAAGTCAATATCAGGATTGACATCTTTTGAGGCAACAACAGTCGCTAATAACATTGTGTTACCCATTCTTACAACTACTGAACCGTCAGCTTGTTTGGCTAATTTACCGGTTTCTATTGAGATGGTTCTGCCATCTTCTAATTGTATGATTTCTTTAATTGGTTGTGGTATCATATAAATATTCTAAAAATTATTACTTTGGTTATTTCGAACCAAAAAAGTGTAGTTTACATACAAAAAAAGGGCAGTAAACTGCCCTTTTTGAGTTTTGAAGGCTTATTTTCTTAAACCTAATTCTTTAATCAAATCACGATATCTTACAACATCGTTGTTTTTCAAGTAGTTTAATAGACTGCGTCTTTTTCCTACCAATTTTACTAGAGCTCTTTCTGTGCTATAGTCGTGTCTGTTTTTCTTTAAATGCTCAGTTAAATGGTTGATGCGATAAGTAAATAACGCAATTTGTCCTTCGGTTGAACCTGTGTCTTTTTCAGATTTTCCGTACTTCGCAAAGATTTCTTTTTTTACTTCCGGTGTTAAATACATTCCAATATTTTTTTAATGATTATTATGTATGTTTTTTGAACTGCAAAGATAATACTTTATTTAGAAAAACAAGTATTTTAATCGAAAAATATAATGTAAGTCAGAAAATTAGTCCGAAAAGCTCAACAATCCTTTGCTTCGCCACCATCTTACTTTGAGTAACATCGATACTTTTTCCCATTGTGTCGTAAAGATATAGTATGTCGATAAAACAAATGCAGCAAGCCATTTGAGCAAATCTAACCAGACTACATATAAATAATGTATAAAACCTTTTTCTAAATGTATGTCTCTATATGTTTTGCCTGCTTCGACAAAATGTTGCTTAACGTATTTTTTTTCAATCTTTTCTTCGGGAATAAAATGCCAGACTAATAAATCGTGAAAATAGTAAACCGGCAATCCTGCTTTACGGATACGCGCAAATAAATCTCGTTCAAAAGTACCGGGAATAATTACTGATTTATCGTTGAATTTTTCGGTATCAAAAGCGCCTACTTTGTCAATAATTTTTTTGGAAACCAACATATTTGATGCAAAGGGATTGTGTTTTTTTGGAAAAGTACTCTTTTCGCCTAAATTTATTTCAATAAAATAGGGCATCACGTATTTTGATATCCACGCAGGCTTTTGATGCTCAAAGACCGGTGCAATTTTGCCTCCACCCGAAATGTTGTCCAAGTTGTCTGAAAAATCATTTTCTAATGTCTCAAAATAGGCTGTATGAAAAGTGACATCGTCATCGACAAAAATTAGCAATCTACCCTTTGACTCTGCTATTCCCCTATTCCACGCATACTGAACTCCTTGTTTTTCTTCGTTAAAATATTTTATGTCGAATTGCGGATACTTTGCAACAAAATCTGCAATACTTTTAGACACGTTATTTACAGAATTATTATCAACAACTATAATTTCAAAATCCTCAGAATTAAATTTTTGCACTATTAAACTTTGTAGCAATTCGTTTAGCAATGCTTCTCGATTGTAAGTTGGTATAATAATGCTGAATTTTTTCAAAATAAATCTTTTATGCTGTTTCGGTTTGCAAATATATTATTCTTTTCGGTTTTTGAATACAAAAAATAGTCCTAAAACTGTTAAAATTGCAAAAACGATGTACGAAACCAAGGTAATTTGCCCTCCTTTTTGTACAACTTCCGGCTTAAATTCAAATACTATTTTGTGTTTTCCGGCAGGAATTTTTATGCCTCTCAACGAATAATCCACCTTATAAATGGTTGTTTTTTCTCCATCGATACCGGCTTGCCAACCGTTTTTGTAATAATTTTCGGAAAACACGGCAAATCCGTCTTTGGTATTTTCTGACTGATAAACCAATTTTTCGGGATGATAATTTATCAATTCAATTCGCGAAAGACTATCCTTATAAGGTGTAAATTTTAGTTTTTCGGCATTTTTGATATTTGTAAGTGCCGTTTCTTTGCTGTCAAAATCTTTTAATTTTAGAATTTCTTCATCTTCTGATTGAACAAAATCAATTTTAGAAACAAACCAAGCATTTCCGTTAGCGGCATCGTTTAGCTGAATACCTAATTGTTCTTTGTCCGGCACAATCAAGTATTTGACATTATACATATTTAGTATATTCGGATTGATTTGTTGACTTAAATAAAAATCGAATAAATCTTGAATACGACGTGGTTTTGCTGCGTGATATCCACCCAATTGCTTGTGATAATAGGACGTTAATCCGTCTGTTAACGGGTTTTTCGAAAAGTTCATCACTCTATAATAAGATTTATCCTTTAAGATTGCCTTGTCAATTTCGGTTTTTCTAAAAACTTTATCGTAGTAATTTTTGCTGACAAAACTATCGTCATTTACATAATTTCTGTCTATTCCGACCATATCAAAAATGATTAGCAAGGCGATTATGCCTACTAAAATATTCGTTTTCAGCTTGTTGATGATGAACAAATAAATAGCACCGGCAGCAAGTAAAATCAGCATTAGCGAACGTAGGCTATCAGCTCTGAGCATTGCTTTTCGGTCTCTAATTAAGGCGTCTAACAAATCATATTTGGCATAATAAGCATCGCTTGGGCTTGAAAAATCGAAGATGGCACCGCCAAAAAGCACAAAAAATAATAGCAATCCGCCTAATATAGCAACGGGTTTGAGTAATTTCTTCTTTTTGTCTTCAATGTTTTCATCAGAATTTACAATAGCTATCAATCCTAAAACTGCTAGTACAGGCACTAAAAATTCGATAATCACTTGAATGGAAGAAACTGCTCTAAATTTATTGTACAATGGCACGTAGTTGATGAAAAAATCGGTTAGAAATCCAAAATTTTTCCCCCAAGAAAGCAGTAATGCGAAAATAATTGATGATAATATCCACCATTTATGTTTGCCTTTGTAAAAAAAGAAGCTCAACAGCGCCAAAAATATAGTAACGGCACCAATGTATGCCGGTGCTGCCACAATGGGTTGTTTACCCCAGTAGGTCGATACGCGTTCTACAAACTGTTTAGCTGTTCTACTATCGGTTTTGCTTGCAACTTCTTGATATATATACGAATCTTCATCTAATTTTTCGCCATTCGACCCACCCATAAAACGAGGCACTAACAAGTTAAAAGTTTCGGCAATACCATAGCTGTACTCTGTGATGTAATCTTTTGATAAACCTTGCGAATTACTTGTTTTTTTTGAACCATCAGGATTGACAGTCAGCAGATTATCACCTCTAATTGTATATTTTACATATTCTTGAGAAGGTAAAATATTGGTAGCATTCATACCCAATGCCAACAAAGCGCTTAGCAATAAGACAGTTAGTTCTTTTGAAAATGATATTATTTTTTTTGATTTATACGCATCAATCAGGTAAAACAATCCTAAAATTAATACGGCAAACATCAAATAATAAGTCATTTGATAGTGTTTGGTATTCAATTCCAAAGCGACTGCCATCGTAGTTAAAATAAATCCGAGTAAATATTTTTTTCGTTCAAAAACCAATAAAATACCGGCAATGACTAAGGGAAAATAAGCAATGGCTCGCACTTTTGCCAAATGTCCAACGCCAATAATAATGATGTAATAAGTAGAAAAACCAAATGCCAAACTGCCCAAAGTTGCCCATTTCCAATTAATACCCATTACCAGCATTAAGATGTAAAATGAAAAGAAATATAAAAACAAAAAATTGGCAGGGCGAGGCAGAAAATTTAGAGCCTTATTAATATATAATGTATAATCGTTTTGAAAACCCGTTCCAATCATATAAGTTGGCATACCGCCAAAATCGGAATTAGTCCAATAAATATCACGATTTTCTTTTTGTTTATATACTTCGCGTTCGTGTTCCATTCCTTTGGACTGCACTATATCACTTTGATTAAGTATTTTGCCTTGCAGCACCGGACTAAAATAAGCCACCGAAATAATGACAAACAAAGAAAATACTAAAAAATGAACTAATAAGCTTTTTATATTGAATTGCATAAGTAAAAATTAAGAGCGTAAAAATAATAAAAAAATAGATAGCATACCTACAATTACAGATTTCAAGATATTTTTCTCAAATAAAAGACTTTTTGATATTTTTTTATATGCTTATATAAATTTATTGTAAAAGTTAATACTTTGTTAAATAAAACAGTTGCTGTTTATAAAAAATATGCTATCTTTACGAGAAATAATCAAATTTAAAACTATGATGAAAAAGTACAAAAACTTAATGAAACTGTTTCTATTACTGTTTATGGCAGGAGCTATGAGCAGTTATGCACAGATTACAGTTAAGGGTACCGTCACCGACACAGAGGGTGACCCATTACCCGGAGCAGAAA